>JAFGRZ010000039.1 GCA_016934895.1 Candidatus Aminicenantota bacterium | reverse complement strand
GTTGCGCCGGCTCAAGGTGGATGTTAAAGGATTGAGCGAGCGGATCCGGGCGGCGCCCGACGAGGCCTTCTCCTATCCGCCCTCCGCCTACACCGTCGGAGACGACGGCATCTGTGAATTTCCGGAAGAAACGGAAATTCTCCGGGAATTTATCCGGGCGGGAGACCGTATCTTTGAATCCCGTCTATCGCCGTTCCATACCGGATCGATGTCCGTCCGCGGTGTCAGGGACATGCTCTATGCGCCCAAGGCGTCCATGCCCCGGGAGATCGGGGGACCGCTTCTCAGGGTCGCTCTGGAGATCAAGGAGGAAGATCCGCCGGAGCTCCGGATCCACAAGCAAATTTATGAGGAGAGCGATTTTCAGACGGTCATCCACTGCTATGTCCCGGAAGCGGAAGCGCAGGCCCATTTCGTCTATCCGGGAGAAAACGAGCCGCAGGACCGGATCGTGCCGATCGATGCGGAGGGCAGCTTCATCCATCTCGTTATCCCCGTGGTCCCGCCGCGCACCGGGATTTCCGATCTCGTGCGCCTTCTCCATGACTATAAAATGGCCGTCGTCCGTGGAGGAGGCGTCTGGGCCGTCGGCGCTCAATCCCTCTCCGAAGCCCTCCATCATCCGTCTTCGCTCCGGGAGATCTGTATTTACCGGACAGGGGCCTTTGAACAGGGGCTCGATTTGCGCAGGATGGAGCCGGGAAAAGCGGCGAAGTGGTAGGCTCGGGGTATTGGCTCGTCGGCCCGCTCGGTTCCCCGGCGAGGAACCTCGCTTCGACTCCTCCTTCGCTCTTCTCTCCTTTCGGTCGAGAATCCGTGCCCGCTCAGTCGTCGACGGACCTCCGGGCCAATACCCCTCGCCTTGGTCACTGAAGGTGGCTCGTCGGCCCGTACACCTCAGCGAAAAAAGCCCAGATGGAAGCGCTGCATTTTCAGAGGAAGTGGGCGATCTGCGAAGAGAGGAAGCGGGCGATATCCTCCGTCGGGAAGGGCCAAGCATAGACGAACTTCTGATCGGGGTATTTCTGCCGGACCCTGCGGACGGCTTCCGGGATGTCGACGGCCGAGTGCTCGCCGCCGCGGGTCATCATCGGTGTGACAACGATGATCTTCTCGGCATCCCGGGCGGCCGCCCGTTCCAGGACTTTGTCCAAGCTGGGCGCACAGAACTCGTTGAAGCCGACAATGACCTCGAGCCCCGACTCCCGCCGAAGATGTTTGGCCAGATCCTGGGAGCCGGCGCAGAAGGGATCATTTTGTCCGGTCCGCGGCCAGGCCCGCATCTTGGCCTCCAATTCCTCATAGCGCCGTCTCAGTCTATCGGCGTCGGGACCTGGGGCATGTCCGACCCGGGCGTGGAGGCTCATGAACTCGGTCATCTCCTCCCGGGGAAAATCCAGGGGGGGCGACCCGTGCATAGCCAGGACGATGACGGCTTTCGGTTTCTCCGCTTTTTTGTCTGCCATTCGCTCCCTCCTTTGCCCTGACGTACCGGCCTGAGGCTCAGCCGTCCTTCCTGCGGGAAGACATCTTGGCGACGATACCTGCGGACTTGGACCGGTCCGAGGATCTTGAGAAAACATAAAAAGCTCTTCTGGCCGGCGAAACCCGGTCCATCGCGGCATCGAATTTCTCGTGCAGAGCCTTCTCCACATCTGTTTCTCTGCGGAACCCGCATCGTTCGAACTGCATAACCCACCATTCGGTCGCGGCTCCGATGAGGTGCCCGTTCTTGGGATAGCCGTAGCTGTCGACCGGGATGGCCCGGAAACAGCGTCCCGCGGCGATGTCATCGTCCCATTCGCGATAGGCCACCGGAAAGATCTCCCCGAAGGCCGGGTCCTTGCCATAGGCCGGAATATTGGCGAAAAGATACCCCCCGTCTCCGATGAGGCGGAAGATTTCTTCAATATAATGGGTCAGCCGCCGGGGGTTGAGATGCTCGAAAATGTCCAGGCCGAGAACGAGGTCGTAGGAACCCGCCAGGCGAAGGTCCAGGATATCGCCGCAATGGATTCGATCCCTGACCTCAGGGATGGCCTTGTCCAAAGCCATCCGGCTGATCTCCACGCCCTCGCCCCGGATTCCATCGTCCAGGAGGCATTTGAGGACGGCGCCGTTGGCGCAACCGATGTCCAGGACGGAGCGGGGCCCGAATTCGGAGGCGATCTCAGCCAGCATGCGTTTGTCCTCGTCGATGAGAAAGCTCCAGACGCCCGGCCTTTCATAGTAGCCGTTCTCAAGGATCTTGCGCTCGAGCCAGTCAAAATCGCCCTCCTCTCTCACCCTGAAAATCCAGGTCTTTTCTCCGCCTCCGCGGTCGCTGAGGATCTCGTAACGATCGGGCCGCTCGTCCTTGATGGGCAGGAGCTCGATGTAGGCATGGATATTGTCTTTGACGATCTTGAAAATGAATTCCGGCGCCTCGGTGATGTTGAGGACGAGCGCCGCCCGCGAATTCCCGGCGCGCAGGAATTTGAGTTGATGAGCCCTGCCGGCCGGGTCCGGCTCCCGGCCCAAAAGCTTTTTGTAGATATGGTCGAGGAAGGCTTCGTCCGTGAGGCGGTCAACGGCGGAGCCGTCCGCCGGCAGCGGCTTTTCTCTGGATATTTTCAGGAAGCGTTTCAAGACGGCGTCCTTTTCCGATCTCGGCGGCGTCATGCGGCCGGACAACTTATACCACAGGTCCGCAGGCTCTTCAAATTCGCGATCACGACAACCATTTTGAGGATGGACCGTATATCCAGAGGAGGGATTTACTCTCTTTCCGCGTATGAATATAATCCCGGACGAGTGAGACCCATGAACAAGAAGACAAGCCAGGGGTTGCTCTTCATCCTAATAGGGGCACTGCCGGCACTCACCTTCGGACTGGCCCCGACGCCTTCTCCCCCCTTGCTCAAGCCGCTCAAGACAGCGACACCCCCGGTCATCGACGGCGTCCTCGATGATCCGGTCTGGGCCGAGGCTCCCTATGTCAAGGATTTCAAGACCTTCATCCCCGACTTCGGCCGCGACCTCTCCGAGGAGACCCAGGCCTACTTCGCCTACGACAGCGAGAACCTCTATTTTGCCTTCCAGTGCTACGACCGGGAGCCGCACAAGATCAAGGCGACCCTCTCCAAGCGGGACGACATCCGGACCGACGACTTCATCTGCATCAACCTGGACTCGTTCAAC
>JAFGRZ010000224.1 GCA_016934895.1 Candidatus Aminicenantota bacterium | reverse complement strand
CCCGCCAGGAATCCGGCGGCGACGGCTTCTTTTCTCTTCTCGATATGTCTCAGGCAGAAAAGCACCGAGGGAATGACGCCCAGGTTATAAAGGGCATACTTGAATCCGCCCAGGGCCCAACCCGGGCGGATGGTCCCGGCGGAGAGGTGCTCCTGGATTTGCGGGCCGAACTTGACGAGGGCGGCGGCGAGAAAGCAGCCGTAGATCACATAGATGAGGATCGACCAGGACGACATGAATTTTTCGATCAACGCCGTCCCCTTGAAAGCCAGGAAGCCGATGGCGGCCAGCATCGCCAGGACACCGCCGAGGTAGGGGATCCCGAAGTTGTCCCGGAGCAGAACGCCCGCCGCGGAGCCCACGACCGCGAGGACGGTCAGGAGCAGGGTCAGGTAGAGGATTTCAAAGATCACCCAGAAGCGCCCCAGGATTTTCTTCAGGAACGAACGGTAGTCATAGGCCCCGAATTTTCGCGAGAATTCGAAGGTCGCGGCGAGGATGGTCGTCCACAGGACGAGGGTTACTCCGAACATTCCCAGGATGCCGCCGAGAAGGCCGAAACGCATGAAGTATTCGACCAGCTCCCGGCCCGTGCCGTAGCCGCCGGCGATGACCACGCCCTGGAAGATGAGCCCCGGCAAAAGATATTTCTTAAAGGTCAACGAAAGACGGAGCGCCACGGCTTCGGCCGCCTTCGGCGAATCAGAACTTCCAGCCCAGCAGGTTCCAGTAATTGAGGATCAAAAGGAAGGCGAGGCCGGCCAGGAAGACCAGGGTGTAATGAACCCGGGCGCAGCCGGTCCAGTATCCCTTGAACCAGACCGCGGCCATGTAAAGGAACGTGCCGATCAGGAAGAGAACAGAGACGACGGGGAGACCGAGCAGGATTTTCATGCTCAGCGGGACGCCGTACATCAGCTTTTCGATGTCACTCAACATTAAAGTCAGGCCGACGATAAAAACAACCTGCAGCAGAACCATCAGGCCGGCCGTCCAGCGGGCCGTCCGGGGAGCCGGCCTTTCGTCCCGTTTCCGCCGGCAGATGCGGCCGAATATGGCCGCCAGGGGCCAGCGCAGGACCGAGAGGAAAACCAGCGAAATGACGCCCAGGATGAAGATGTGAAAAGAAGGTGTTTGGTGCCATTCCGTCCTGATCCCGGCCATGATCGGATACTCGTTGACGTAAAGATAGCGGACCTTCCCGGAGTCGTCTTCTTTGAACATGAGCGTTCCGGGCCCCCCGATTTCCTCGAAAAAGTAGGGCGCGGTTTCGATCCACTGCTTGGCGTCCAGGCCCATGGGGAAGGAAGTGAGCAGGGTGTTGTCGGGGGTGATTTTGACCGAGATCTGGGCGCCGAGGGCCATGAGCTTTTCATAGCTGCTGTGAACGACCCGGCTGAACTTGTAATGCCCGGTCAGCTTCCCGGCCCTTTCCGTGAACCCGGCCGGGGGCTCGGGTTCGGGCGGGTCGGGGACGGGGAAATAGCGGTCGAGCAATGACTGCAGGAGATGACCCCTGAGGTCGCCCTCCGAACTCGCCGTGTTCAAGGAGACGAACATCCCCAGGTTGTGCTCGGGGACGAGAACGAGCTGGGAGTGGAAATAGACGGTATCGCCGCCGTGCTCGATCATCCGGATCCCGTTGAGCCTTTTTTCCCAGAAGCCGTGGGCGTTTCCGTCCAACAGGGAATCGTGGCCGAAGAGCCGGCTGTGCATCTGCCTGGCCGTTTCCTCCTGGAGGATCCGGGCCTCCTCGAAACGGCCGTCCTGGAGGTGGGCGATCATGAATCGGGCCAGGTCCGTCGCCGTCGTGCTCAGCGAACCGGCAGGATAGAGACCGTTGATCAGTTCGAAATCTTCCGCCTTCAAAACCCCCTGCGCGATGGAGTACCCGACGGACATGAAACGCTCGAGATGGGAAGGCAGCGGCTCCCGGAATGTGCTCATGTTCATCCCGAGGGGCCTGAAGATGTGGTCTTCGACGTACTCCTCGAAGGGCATCCCGGAAACGACCTGGACGACGTACCCGGCAAGGGCCGTCCCGTAGTTTGAGTAAGCGGCGATTTTTCCCGGGGGATAGACCCGCGCCGGCATGTTCGCGACGAGATAGTCTTCGAGCGGGATCAGGTCGGCGGGCGTCCGGGCCCCCATATCCCTCAAAACTTCCTCGAACCCGGCGGTGTGGGCCATTAGGTGAGCGAGGGTGACGGGCTCCGGGAAGGTCTCCGGGATCTTGGACTTCTGGAGATACGTATTGACGTCGGCGTTGAGGCTGAGCTTTCCCTGCTCGACGAGCTGCATCACGGCCGTCCAGGTGAAGAGTTTGGAAACCGAGCCCGGCCGGAAGAGCGTCTCTTCGGCGACGACCGGTTTTCTCTTCTTGACGTCGGCGTAGCCGTAGCCCTTGGCGAGCAGGACGCTCCCGTCCTTGACGAAGACGAAGGTCGCCCCGGCGATCGGCCCCGCCTTGAGCTCGGCGGCCATGACCCCGTCGACAAAGGTTTCGAGGTCGGCGGGCTCGATGGATTTGATCAGGAGAGACGGAGCCGGGATTTCATCCGGCCCGTTCGCGGGAGCCGCGGCGAGCGGGGCAGCCGGAGCTATCAGACCGATTCCCAAAACGAATGCGCCGAGCCATCCCTTTTTTTTCATCGCGCCACCTCCTCTCCGAGATTATCCGATTTTATCAGGCATTGCCATATTGGCCGGAGGGTCCGCTCGAAAAACTACTTTCTTGGGTTTGCCGGGCCCTCCTCTTTTCTTAACTTCAAGCCTTTCGGCCTCACGCCGAGACAGACCTCGGCTTTGCGGCACCATTCGGCGCAACCCAGGTTGAGCTTGGGGTTGCGATGACCCGGCCGCACCGGCACTTCCGCCGGACGTCATCGCGAAAAAACTCGACAGCCCGTCCGCATCCGGGACAATGGACGTCGAAGATGTCCCCTGGTTTCCAGTGTCTCGTGTCCTGTCCCGGGCACTTCATCGCGGTGTCGTCCACGGGTCCGGCCGGATTCAGCTCCGCGGCTTCGGCCGGAGGCCCAGATAGTAAGCGATATTGGCGTGGGGGTCGATTTTCGTCTTGATCCGGCCGGGGAGGGCGCTCAGGATGGGGTTCACTCCCGGGCCGTGCCCGGCCATCTCGCTGAACCCGTGGATGACCGTGCCGATGGTCACGGCGCCTTCGTAACGCCCCCGACCCCAATAATCATAGTGGTCCCTGATGGCGACGACGTCGCCGAGCCGGAGTCTCTTCAGCCCCAGCTCTTCGACGACCTCCGGACAAGTCGTCTGGATGTCATAATCGATATACTCGACGCCGGGCCCCCCGAGTCCCGAGCCCATGAGATATCCCGGGACTTCCATCGCGATGGGCACGACCAGCTGATCGCCCTCGATCGTGATCCCGAGCTTGGCCAGGAGCTCGGGTGACATCTTGTTCAGCCGGACATCCTCGAACCCTTCGATCTTCAGCCCGACGCCCTTGGCCTTGACCTGAATCCTGTCGTTGAGGGTGAGCTTTTCGACGACGTCTTTCGGGAACCAGACCTTGTCGTCCGAGCCGGCGTGACGGCCGATGTAATAACCCTTGCCCCCGCGGGCCTCACCGCTGACCACCTCGGCTTCGTTGCCGATGCAGGCCAGGACGGCGAGGGCGCATTCGCTGGGATTCGGCCGGTCGCGCCCCTGGATGGTGACATCGGGCTCGACGTGGTCTCCCTGGGCCCAGCCGTAGGTCGGATCCCCGAGGGAGACATTGTAGTTGATCGAGGCCATGCCGACGTCCAGCCAGGGACGGCCGTCGTAGGTGACCGAGTAGTCGCGCCCCGACGTCGGCTGAACGACGCCGTCGACGGCGGTGACGATGAGGCTCGCCGCGTTGGTTTTGAGCGCTCCGGGGTTCTTTCCAGCGCCGGATCGCGCCGTCGCGCCGGCCGGGGCCGAACCGGAATCCCTTTTGGAAAGGGTCAGGCCCAGGAATTTCCTGATGTTTGCCGCAGGATCGATCCTGCCCGTTATCTTTCCGAACCGAGTGGACAATATCGGCGTCACTCCTATTCCCATCCCGGAGAGGTCGCTCGGCCCGCCGCAGACGACTCCGATGGTCGCGCCTCCCCGGTAATATCCGCGTCCATAGTCGGTTTGAGTGTCCATGAGCAAGACGAGGTCGCCGAAGCGGAGATCGGCCAGGCCGTACTTCTCGATGTCGGGCGGATGGCAGGTCTGGATATGCCAGTTGCCGAACAGGCTTCCCCCTCCGCTGCCCTGGCCCATGATCTCGGCCGGGATCTCCTTGACCACCGGGACCTCGAGCTGCCCATTGATCAGGCGAATCTCGAGTTTTTCGAGAAGTTCGGGCGCGAGGCTATGGACGAAAACATCCGGGAAGCCGTCGATCTCGAGGCCGAGGCCCGAGGCCTTGATGTGGAGGCTGTCTCCGAGGGTGAGTTTGTCGAGGATTCCGTCGTCGAAATGGACCAGGACATAGCCGCCGAACTTTCCGACGACCACGCCTTTCTTGCCGCGGGCCTCTCCGCTGAGGATCCTGACCTCGTTGCCGAGCGAGGAGTGGGTGAGCCAGGAGGCGCCGTAGCGGCTTTCTCCCGTCGGCTCAGTCGCCACGCCCACGGTCGCGCGATCGCCCGCGGCCCAGCCGAAGACCGGGTCGCCGATCTTGAGGTTGTAGTTGATCCCGCCCGTGCCGACGGCCATCTTGGGTTTGCCGTCCCAGGTCACGAGATAGCCTCGTGAAGGCTGGGGCTCCGCGATCCGGCCCTGAACGGCGGTGACCAGGACCTTATCCTTATTGGTCTTGATCTCGTCCGGAGCTCCTTTCCCCATGGTCGGTGCCAGGAGGGCGACCACCAAGACCGGAACAGCGAACAGGCCGATATGTCGTATTTTCATTTATTCTCTCCTTTGGAGCTGTTTTTATCAAAGAGGACGGATGCTGTCAAACATCTCCTCCCAGAAAAATGGGGATGGTCCCATTTTTCTCGATATGATTCTTGAGTTCGCTTGATAAGAAAAATAGGGCCGTCCCCATTTTTTTCGGACTATCCCACGCCCCTCTCCAATCAAGGGAGCGGGATTCTGAATTTCCTCCCCGCCCCACCGGCGGCGGAGGATGGAGGAGAGGGGGCAAAAGAGATAAAAAAATCGGCAAAAAAAGTTGCGTTGGGAAAGATGCCGGAGCGGTTGACAATCGAGTGCCCGTCTCTCTATAATAAAAATGAAGGATGGGGGCGAACGGATTCGACGGGGATAGTGAGGCGGAAGCTGCATGTCGAGATTCCATCGACCTCGTAAAACGGTGGAAACAAGTAAGTGCAGAAGCACACCCTGTTGCTGCCTAAGGTATAGGCAAGCCGTTTCCCGGGTTCTCTCCTGCGGTTCCCGGGAGGCGTCGACCAGCAGGATAGCGAGCCCGGTTGGCCCTGAACCCGGTGAGTGAAATGCTTCGGGGGCTGGTCGGAAGGCGCTTTTCCTCTTCGAGCGCCGGCCGACGAGAACAAGGAAGAGGATATGCATGTAGAGGCTTCTTGCTGAATGTCTCCGGACGCGGGTTCGATTCCCGCCGCCTCCACCATCCTTTTGCGTTGACTGGAATTGATAGGCATTAAGAAGACGACGCGGCGATCGGCGGTCCTCGCCTTCCTCTTTTTTTCTCTTGTCTCGATCGCCGTGGCCCAGCCCGCTCTCAGGGTGACTTCACAGGATTACGAGGATTACAGCCGGGTTGTGATCGCCTTTCCTTCGGACCTGCCCTTTACGTTGGAGCGGGACGGAAGCCTTCTCCTGGTCAAGATCCAGTCCCAATTGACCCTCCGGTTGAGAGATGATCCCGTCCGCAGCCGTCTGATCAAATCCTTCTCCTGGGTGAAAAGCGGCGATCTCTTCATTGTCGTCGTCCAGCTCCGGGACGAGCTCTTCCGCTACGATTCCTTTCGTATCGAGAACAAAAATCAGCTCGTCATCGATTTTTATGATCCGACGGGACGGCCCTCAGGCTGGACGGCCCGGAGCCCGGCGCATCCGCCCTCTCCCGATCCCATGGCCGAAGAGGAAAAGACGGCCGGCGGGGAGGCTGCGCCTCCACCCGAAAAAGGCCCTCCACCGAGCCAGGGGATCCGGACGATCGTCATCGACCCCGGCCATGGAGGCCTGGAGGTCGGGGCCAAGGGCCAGTTCGGGGCCCTCGAAAAAGACATCACCCTGGCCATCGGTCAAAAACTCAAGTCTGTGATTGAGAGGAACCTGGCCTTCAATGTCGAACTGACCCGGGACAAGGATATCGACGTCTCCCTGGAGGACAGGGCGGCCATCGCCAACAACCACCGGGCAACGCTTTTTATCAGCATCCATGCCAACAGCTCCTTCCGGCGGAACGCCAACGGCTCGGAAACATATTTTCTCAGCCTGAATGCGAGTGACGAGGAGGCCCGCCGTCTCGCCTACCTCGAGAACACCTCGGCCGACCTCGACCGGCCCATCGACAATGGGAGCCAGGACGAGATCATGATGATCCTCTGGGACATGGCCCAATCCGCCTATCTCAAGCAGAGTCAGCGCCTGGCTGAAATTATTCAGGATGAATTGAACTCGCTCCTGGGGACGAAGGACAGGGGAATCAAGCAAGCGCCGTTCAAGGTGCTGACGGGCGTGGCCTGCCCGGCGGTCTTGGTCGAGGTGGCCTTCATCTCCAATCCCCAGGAGGAACGCAACCTGGTGCGCGAGGATTTCCAGCAGAACGTCGCCCAGGCCATTTACCGCGGTCTCGTCCGCTACATCAAGCTGGTCACATGAAAAAAAAGCGCAGCATAACGCCGGCGCAGTGGTCCCTCTTCGGATTGTCTGTGATCGTCGTCCTGGTGCTCGCCGTGGTCCTGTTTAGAGGAGAGGGAGGAGAGAAGATCAAGGCGGTCGCCGAAGAACCTTCCGTCGGGAGCGAAACTGAGCCGGCTCCGCCGGGAGAGGCCAAGGACGTGACACTCTTTTTCCTGTCCGAGGAGGACGGCCTCCTCCACTCCGAGGCGAGAGAGATCCAAGCGGATCCGTCGGTCATCGCAGAAGCCCGGCAGACCGTCGAAGCGCTCATCCGGGGCTCGGAAAAGGGCTATATCAATCCTCTCCCGCCGGAGACCCGCTTGCGGCAGCTCTTCTTGACCAAGGAGGGCATCGCTTATGTGGATTTTTCCAAGGAGATCATGGAGACGCATCCTTCGGGATCTTCCGCCGAGTTGGGCACGGTCTATTCCATCGTCAACACGCTGACTTTCAATTTCAAGCCGATCAAAAGGGTTTTCATCCTGGTCGAAGGCAGTGAAAAAGAGACGCTGGGAGGTCACATCAACTTGAACCGGGCGTTCGCGCCGCAGTTTTCATTGAACGCCCGCTGACGGCTCCGACTCCATGAAAAGCCTGCCCCAAGTCGTCATCCTGGGTTTCCCCAACGTCGGCAAGTCCACACTCTTCAACCGGTTGTTGGGAAGAAAAGTGTCCCTTATCCATACATTGCCGGGAATGACCCGGGATGCCGTTTCCGCTCTTGGCGAGCTGGACGGAAAGAAATTCATCCTGACCGACACCGGAGGGATGTTCGACGCGTCGGAGGGATCCCTGGCCGGCGCGATCTCGGAAAGGGCTTGGGAAGCGGCCCGGAATGCGGATGTCATTCTTCTTGTCCTCGACGGGAAGAGAGAGCTGTCGCCGGCGGAGGAAGAGCTCCATGTCTCTTTGAGGAAACTCGGCAAGCCCCTCCTGGTCGTTCTCAACAAGATCGACAGCGAAGTCGGTGAGGGCGGCTTGGGAGACTGGTATAACCGCCTCAAGGCAGATCCCCTCTTGGCCGTTTCCGCCGAGCACAAGAGGAACCTGGATGATCTGGAGTGGACGTTGGCTGGGCATCTTTCAGGGCCGGCCCCTGAAAAAGAGGCTTTGCGGGCCCTCCGGGTGGCGATCATCGGCCGGACGAACGTCGGCAAATCCTCGCTCATCAACCGTCTCTGCGGCGAGAACCGCCTGATCGTCAGCCGCGCTCCGGGCACGACGCGGGATACGATCGACACCTTTGTCGTCCGGAACAAGAAGCTCTTTTGCCTTGTCGATACGGCGGGGATCCGCCGGCTGAGCCGGACCCGCGACAAGCGGGAGAAGGCTAGCATCGTCCGCGCGAAAAGGGACATCGGCCGGGCTGACGTTCTCTGCCAGGTGTTGGATGCGGGTGAATTTCCCACCCGCCAGGACATGACCATCGCCCGCCTCGCCGCGGCTTCCGGGAAGCCGCTGCTTCTGGCCCTCAATAAATGGGACCTGATCCCCTCGGGCGAATCGCCCCGCGTGATCGAAACGAGTGTTTCCCGCGGGATGTCGTTTGTGAGCTATGCGCCGCTTCTTTTCGTCTCCGCTTTGACCGGCAAGGGGGTCGTCAAGATCCTGGACCAGGCCGAGGTCGTTTACGAGCGCAGCTCCCGGCGGGTGGAGACTCCCCGCTTGAATGAATTCTTGGCCTGGATCAACGCCACTCACCCTCCTCTCACCCGGACGAAGCGGCGGCTGAAAATTAGGTATATGACCCAAAAAGGGATCCGGCCGCCGACCTTCATCCTCTTCGCCCATACGCCGGCCGCCCTTCTTCCCGCGTCCGAGAGGTTCTTTCTGCAGGCCCTCCGCGAGCGTTTCGATCTCCGGGGGACGCCGTTGCGGTTGATTTTGAGAAAGAGTTGACTTGGCTACCGTTCTATTATACATTTAATCTTCGGATCGGTTTCGTTGTGATCAATTAAGGAGGCTGCGATGAGACATAACCGAACCTATTTCGTGTTCGCGTTGCTGCTGGTCTTCACCGTCGTCCTGTTTTCGACCAGCTGTGAGAAACTGGACGCCAACAAGCTCAAGGCGAACTACCATTTCTCCAAAGCCAATCAACTCTTCAAGGACGGGAAGTTCCGGACGGCGATGACCGAGTACGAACGCACCCTCAAATACAACCCGGACATGATGCAGGCCTACCGCTTCTTGGGCGAAAGCTATAAGAGCCTTTACAAGGTCGGCGTGGATACGCCGGAAAACCAGGCGGTCGCCGACAAGGCTTTGGAGGCCTTCAAAAAGGCCCTTGATGTTGAGCCCGATAACAAAGAGATCATTTTCTCCCTCGGCGATATGTACGACAAGCTGAAGAATTTTGAGGAGGCGGAGAAGCTCTACCTCCACATCCTGGAACTCGAGCCCGGCAACATGGGAAATTATTATGTCGTCGCCGAGTTCTACAAGAGATACGCGGCCGAGAACGAAGAGTTGCGGGCCAAAGCCGAATCGATGTACCTGCGGCGGATCGAGCTCGATCCCGAGAATCCGCAGGGCTACGCCTACGTCGCCAACTACTTCGAAAACCTGGCCCCGGCGCCTGAGGTCTACGACCAGGCCGCCAAATATTGGGATATGCGCATCGCCCTGGAGCCCGAAAGCCCGGAGGCCTGGCTGGCCAAGGGCGTCAACCGCTGGTCGCGCTCCTACCGGTTTCAAAATCTCCCCGCCGCGGACCGGCTGAAGACGGCCCAGGAGGCCCTCCAGGCGCTCGAGAAGGCCAACGAACTCGACCCGGAATATCCGGAGCCGTACAGCTGGTTGAGCGTTCTTTACCAGAGCGTGTTGATCAAGCTCGAGCCCGACAAAGAAGCGCGGTATAAGGCCGAGGCGGACCGCGCCATGGAACGCTGGAACGATATGCGCAAGCGCGCCGCCGAGAGAAAGAAGCTGGAAGACGAGCTCAAGAAAGTCGGGTAAGTTCCCCTGTCGTTCTTTCTTTCCATCCGGCTCCGCGATCTGTCATCCTGCGGCCGATAGATGTTTATCCCGCTCCGGGATGAAAACCCGACCCGCCGTTTTCCCGTCATTACCATACTGCTCATCGCCCTGAACGTCGGGATATTCATCACCCAGGTCTTGTCTCCGCAAGGCTTGAGTCATCACGTCGTGCGGATGGGGGTTATCCCGTATGAAATCACCCATTTCCGGAGCCTGGCCGAAGGGGTCCGGTTGTCCCCGCCCTTGACTCTTTTCGCCTCCATGTTCATCCACGGGGGGCTTTTTCATTTGCTCGGGAACATGCTTTTTCTCTGGGTTTTCGGGAACAACATCGAGGACCACCTGGGCCCGCTGCGTTTCATCCCCTTCTATTTCTTGTCGGGCCTGGGTGCGACGTTTGTCCAGGTTATTTTCAGCCCGAACTCCCGCCTTCCCATGGTCGGGGCCAGCGGGGCCATCGCCGGCGTCCTGGGGGCCTACCTTGTTCTCTACCCGGCGGCCCGGGTGCTGACCCTGGTGTTTCTCTTTTTCTTTATCCGTGTCGTTTCCATCCCGGCCGCCTATGTCCTCGGCCTCTGGTTCGTGCTGCAGATCCTGAACGTCGGACTGGGCGGCGGGGTGGCCTGGTTCGCCCATATCGGCGGCTTCCTTGTCGGCTTCGGGCTCATCCGGCTTGCGCGCCGGCCCCGGCGGTTCGCCTAATCCACCCGATTTTCAGGCCCTTGGAAGGGCCTTCGGCCGGGCGGCCGAGATTGACAATTTCCCCAATATCTAGTATTTTAAGGCATCCCTTGTTTTGGGTTTTGGCTGAATCCTTATCTCTGAGGAAATGAGTGATGAAAACTTTTGTCCCTAAGCCGGATGATGTTGAAAAGCACTGGTGGCTGGTCAACGCCGAGGGGAGAGTTCTGGGACGCCTGGCCACGAAAGTGGCCGTCCTTTTGCGCGGCAAGAACAAACCGGAGTTCGCCGATTTCTGCGACAGCGGCGATTTCGTCATCGTCATCAACGCCGAGAAAATCCGGGTCACCGGCCGGAAATCCGAGGACAAGACCTATTTTTCACACTCGCAATACCCCGGCGGCTTGAAAAGTGAAAAGCTCAAGGACCTTCTCGAGGACAAGCCTGAAGAGGTCATCCGCCGGGCGGTCTGGGGAATGATTCCCAAGAACAAGCTCGGCCGCAAGGTCTTCAAGAAGCTCAAGGTTTACCGCGGGTCCAGTCATCCCCATGACGCCCAAAAACCCCGGGAATATCAGTTTTAGGAGGCGCTCTTGAGTTTGATCCAATACTATGGGACAGGAAAAAGAAAGACGTCCGTGGCCAGGGTCTTCCTGCGCTCCGGGAAGGGGGATATCACTCTCTTCATCAACAAAAGGCCCCGCCCGTTCGCCGAATATTTTCATCTGGATTCGCATAAATACACCATCCGTCAGCCGCTCCTGCTGACCGACACCGAAAGCAAGTTCGATATTTTTATGCGGGTCAACGGGGGAGGCCTGAAGGGCCAGTCCGAAGCCATCCGGCTGGGAATCGCCAGGGCGCTGGTGGAGTTCAACCGTGAACTCAAGCCGGCCCTGAAAGACGCCGGTTTCCTGACGCGTGATTCCCGGATCAAAGAAAGAAAGAAGTACGGGCTGTTGGCCGCGCGAAAAGCGCCGCAGTACCATAAACGGTAAGGGAGGGATCGAAATTGGTTTCCGTGACGATGAAAGAGCTCTTAGAGGCGGGGGTCCATTTCGGCCATCAAACCAAGCGCTGGAATCCCAAGATGAAGGAGTATATCTTCGGCCAGCGCAACGGGATTTATATCATTGACCTGCAGAAGACGATCAAGATCTTCAAGGAGGCGCTCCAGTTCATCCGGGAGGTGTCCGAGAGCGACAAAGACATCCTCTTCGTCGGGACGAAGAAGCAGGCCCAGGACATCATCCGCGATACCGCCAACCGGTGCGAGTGCAGCTATGTCAACCAGCGCTGGCTGGGGGGGCTGCTGACGAACTTCGGGGTGGTCCGGGGCAGCGCGGAGAAGCTCGTCGAGCTCGACGAGATGAAAGAGGACGGCCGTTGGGAGCTTCTCTCCAAGAAGGACCAGTCCAAGATGGAAAAACTCCATCGCAAGCTGTCCAAAACCCTGGGGGGGATCAAGAAGATGGCCGGCCTTCCCGGCTCCCTTTTCGTGATCGACTCGGCCAAGGAGGATATCGCCATCACGGAAGCCCAAAAGCTGGGGATCCCGATCGTGGCCATCGTCGATACCAACGGCAATCCCGAGAACATCGACTATCCCATCCCCGGAAACGATGACGCCGTCCGGGCCATCGAGCTGTTTACCTCCAAGGCGGCCGAGGCGGTGATCGAGGGGAAAAAGAGCCGGCTGGAGAAAGAACTGGAGGCGGCCAAGGCGGCCGAGACGGAAGACCGGGAGGGCGGCGCCTCAGCTCCTGAAGAGGAAACATCTAAGATCAACCGGGGCTGAGCTGTGGAGCCCGGCAAGGAGAGAATGATGGACATCACCGCGGACATGGTCAAGGAGCTCCGGCAGAGGACCGGGATCGGAGTCATGGAATGCAAGGACGCTCTGGCCGAGTGTCATGGCGATATCGAGAAGGCCATCGCCGTCCTCCGCAAGAAAGGAGCCGCCCGGGCCCAGGAACGGATGGAGCGGGAGACTTCCCAGGGAATCGTCCATTCCTACATCCACATGGAAGGGAAGCTCGGTGTTTTGGTCGAAGTCAATTGCGAATCGGACTTCGTCGCCCGCAACCAGGAATTCAAAGACCTGGCCAAAAACATCGCCATGCAGATCGCGGCCGCCAATCCCCGCTTCATCTCTTCGGCCGACATTCCGGCGGAGGAGTTGGAGGCGGAAAAAGAGATCATCCGCGGGCAGCTCCAGGACATGAAAAAACCGCCTCAGATCATCGAGAAAATCGTCGAGGGCAAGCTCAAGAAGTACTTCGAAGAGGTCTGCCTTTTGAATCAGGCTTACATCAAAGACGACAAGATAACGATCCAGGAACTCGTCGCCTCGACCATCGCCAAGTTCGGAGAGAATATCAAGGTGCGGCGCTTCGCCCGTTTTGAACTGGGCAAGAACTGACAGGCCGATGGCTCGCCAAAAGCCCGTTTATACGCGCGTTCTTATCAAGCTCTCTGGAGAATCGCTGCTGGGCAGGCACTCCTACGGGATCGATTTGGATAGGGCTTTGGCCATCGCCCAGGAGATCAAGGAAGTCCGTGAGCTGGGGATCCAGGTGGCCATCATGATCGGCGGGGGAAACATTTTCCGTGGCATCCGCGGCACCGAGGCGGGCATGGACCGGGCGGCCGCCGACCAGATGGGGCTTCTCGCCACGGTCATCAACGGCATCGCCCTCCAGGAGGCGCTGGAGAAGGTGGGCATCGTCTGCCGCCACGTCTCGGCCATGGAGATCAAAGCCCTGGCCGAGCCGTTCATCCGGCGCCGGGTCATCCGGCACCTGGAAAAGGATCGCGTCGTGGTTTTCAGCGCCGGGATCGGCAGCCCCTATTTCACCACCGACACAGCGGCCGCCCTCCGAGCGCTGGAAATCAAGGCCGAGGTGATCATGAAGGCCACCAAGGTCGACGGGGTCTACAGCGCCGATCCGATGCTCGACAAGAACGCGAAGAAATTCGCCTCCATCCGCTATCTTCAAGTCATCCAGAAAGGGCTTAAGGTAATGGACTCGACGGCCATCTCCTTGTGCAAAGACAATCATGTGCCCATTGTGGTCTTCAACCTCAATAAGCGCGGCAACATCCGGAGAGCCGTGCTGGGTGAAAAAGTCGGGACTCTGGTCCACTAAAGGAGGGGAGGCATGGTCAAGGACGCGCTGCGCGCTCTTGAAGCCAAGATGAAGGTTTCGGCCGAGCACTTCCGCAAGGACCTCAGCCGGCTGCGGACCGGCCGGGCCAACCTGAGTCTTTTCGAAGACATCAAGGTCGAATACTACGGGACGCTGACCCCGGTCAATCAGCTGGCCAACCTGGGCGTTCCGGACCCGACCCTGATCACCATCCAGCCTTGGGATCCCTCGCTTCTGGAGACAATCGACAAGGCGATCCGGGCGGCCGACCTCGGGCTCAATCCCATCAACGATGGGAAGACGCTCAAGGTCCCGATCCCGCCGCTCGACGACGAGAGGCGCCAGGAGATGGCCAGGAAGATCAAGAAGATGCTCGAGGACGAGAAGACGGCCCTCAGGAACATGCGCAGGGAGACCAAGGAAGCGATCGAACAGTTCGAGAAGGACAAGAGAATCACCGAGGACGACAAGTTCAACGGCCTGGAGCAACTCCAAAAGGTCATCGACGACTATACAAAGAAGATCGAGGAGACCGCCGCCGCCAAGGAAAAAGAGATCCTCGAGCGCTGACGCTGACGTTCTTGCATCGGGCAATCGATTTCCATTCCCCAGGGACTTTTTCAAGATGATCAAGAAGAAGGTCCCCGTCCCTGAGAAGACATGTCCGCAGGCGGGGTCGTTTTCTTCCTTCCGGGGGGGATTTGAGGAGACAAAAATAACGAGGGAGAGCTATGTCAGAGGGATGGCGGATCACCTTTCCCGTTTGAGTTTTCGAGTTTCGGCGACGAAGCCGCCGGCGGCCGAAACGAGGGCGAAAATGAACGCCCGCCAAACGGCCGGCAATGCGACTTGGCCTCCAGTCAGGGCTTCGGCGGCGGGAATCCCCGGAAAGACGCGCGGCCAGAAGGCCTGAAGAATCACCCACAACGCTCCGATGCCGATCCCGCCCAAAACGGCCCAACCGACGCGTTTGCCGACGGACGCGCCGCCCGACCAGCGGGTCGACAGCCAAGCGGCGGCGAAGGGGACGAAAACCGCCAGCCACCAGACATTTCCGAAAGACGGGAACATTCCCTTAAGCTTGATATAGCCGCAATCGATGAGGCCCAGAACAGCCGTCGACGCGAGGGCGACGAGGGGGACATGCCAAGTCCGCGGACGTAGCCCCTTTCGCGCCTCGGCGCGCTTCTTCATCCGCCGCCGGATGGTCAGAGGAAAATTGTAAAATATGTCGAAAACGAAATGCTCGAGCCAGGCCCCTTTCTCGCCGAAGACGGGGACGATGTGGACAGCGCCCGTTGCCCAGTGGCCGGCCATGAAGCGGGCCAAATCGGGATACCGATAGGCCATCTGGATCGGGAAGGCCAGGTAGCCGATATACTTGAAGTAGCTCAGACCGAAAGCGACCTTGTAATCCTTGAAATTCCGCTCCTTGAGGACGAGAAACGTCGTGTAAAGGCCCCGGAGGAAAGAACCGGGCGAGATCGGCGTGACCTGGAAGAAGGCCAAAATCATCCCCGCCGCGACGGTGGCCTGCTGCCAACTTAGCTCGGGATGGGTTCTGACGTAGATGACGGCCAGGACGACGGAGACGACTTGCGTGACGGGAAGGGTGTAAACATGGACGGCGAGGCTTTTCAGGTACTTTTGGATGAAGGGTTCCTTGAGCTGGTCCCGAATCCGGCCGGCCTCGGCTTCGCCGAGCATGCCGCTCAAGACACCCTCCTCGATCATCTCCCGGAGCCATTTCTCGCGCTCGGCGGCGTTGAAATAGAGTCTGAGGGGCCGGACGAAGATGCGGTCCAGACGTTCCTTGAAATAGACGCGGTCCGTCAGAAAGCGGTGGAGACCGGCGGGCAAAATGGAAAAAGGCAGGTGAAGGGAGCAACGCCATGGGGCGCCCGCGATTTTGAGGGCCCGCGATTCCGAGACGCGCCCGGCCCGGAGCCAGCGGATTTGAGTCTCGGCCGTCTGGGCCCGGACCGCCCGCAGCATATAGTCGAAGCGGGTCAGCAACCGGCCATAATGGCGGCGGAAGTCGGCCCGCCCCCAAAGCCTCCTTAAGAACGGGGCGAGAACGAGAGGCAAGAGCCAGACGGGATACTTCCACCACGTTCGTCCCGGCCAGGCGAAGATAAATAGGAGCGGCGAGGCCACAGCCAGGAGGGGCAGAAGGAGGAAGAAGAAAGAGCCCGGTCCGCTCTTATCCAAGCTCGCGGCCGTCCTCTCGTCGGTCATGTTCCGGACGCGCCAACTCTCGCGGAAGCCTTTCATGACGGCGCGGCGGAGCCGGCCTCCGAAAAGCCCGAAAGGATGGAAAGTGAGGTCGATGAGGGAGTCGCGATAAGCCCGGTCCTCCCGCTTGAGGTCCTCAAGAGGGGCCTTCAGCTCTGCGAAATCCCCGGGGTGAGCGGTGATATACGTCTCGAGCCGGTGGAAGTCCCCTTTGTCGAATTGAACGAAACGTCCGTGCCGCAATCCTTGAAAGATGAGCTTGATGTCGGCCGGGCATTGGGGGAGAAAGGGCATCAACGCCATTCCCGCCCGGAAGTCCACTGCGACGAGCCCGGCCTTCGGGTCCGGGTCGCTCGATGTCCGTTTCAGGGCGTTCGGCTGGCTCTTGAGCGACCACCATTCGTATTGGCGGGCGAGCTCGACCGCGCCCATTTCGCGCATAAGCCGGACCAGCCGGGCCATGAACCCGCGCTTCGTCCGGTATTCCGGAGAACCGGCGCCCGTGTCCGGGGCGCCCACCTTCCATGCCCGGCGGGCGTCGAGATCGTCGTCGACCTCGAGCCGCCACATCCGGCCGTCAACCCATTCGCTGAGCTCGCCGTAGCTTCCCAACCGGGAATCGATAAGGGTCGCCAAGATATCGACGACCGTGTCATCCCGGCCGAATTCGACCCGGGCGGCGCGCCGGACGAACTTCTGCCAGAGGGCTTGGGAACGGCCGGCGGCGGCCAATGCCTGGAGAGAAAAGGGGGCTTGGAAAGCCACGCCGTAGAAAAGACCGCGGATGCGGCGGCTCAATCCCGAAGGCGGAATGAAAATTTTCAGGGCATAAGACCGCCCGGACTCGAAGCCCTCGACCCGCCCATCGAGAATGTCGAGGGAGAGAAGCCTGACCCTGTAAACCTGGCCGGCGAATCCGCCGCCGACGAATTCTTCGATTTCGAGGCGGGCGACGGCCCGGCCGTCGGGGATGACGCCGCGGAGTTCGTATTGGAGAACCGTCCCGCGCTCATAACGCCGGAGACGGAGGGATCGGAGAATCTTCTGGCTCGAGAATGCCTTTTCGAGATCGAGAATCGTTTCAACTTTATATGGAACGGTCTTCATGTCCGCGCTTTCCAAACCCCCTTCTTGAGCGCCGATATCGGCGGGGAGTTTGACCCTCTTTTTACCATAGAACAGGCATTTTTAACAGGGGCGAGAAAGAGGGAGGCCGCTGACGTCGGCGACGAAGGCCGGACGTTTTCGAAGTCAAAGAGAGTGATTTAAAGGGATTGTCGGCAAGGGGGAATGATGACGGAATCGAAACGTTCTAAGCCTTCTTCTTCAGCCAGTTTTCCGTGGTGCCGAACTTCGTCCGGATGGCGACACCCCATCCGAGGATGCTCAGGCCGAAGGAGAAGAGAAATCCCAGGATGGGGATGAACTTGATCAGGCTGATGACAAGGAGGCCGATGACGACCGCTGCTACCGGAGACGGTGTCCGGCGGTTGAGCGACCGGCCGAGGCTCTCCCCGAAAAACAGGAAGAGAGCGACCTGTCCGAAGACCTTGACCGCCAAGCCTAAAGCCGCCAGGATGAGCAGAAAGGGGATCCCGATCAGGATGAATGAGAGGAAGGCGAAGACGATGACCAGGCCGGAGAACAGGACGATGGCGACGAACCCGGTCGCGGCGACGGGCCAGAAAGAGGTCCGGATCTGGGCGGAGGCCAGAGCCAGCGGACGCGGAAAGACGGAGACGGCCACCAGGGCGATGAGAAGCCAGACGACAAAGCCGATCAGTTTGATGATCAGAAAGAGCGGCATCAGGGGGAAGGTCAAGATTCCGCCGCTCAGAAGCCGGCTGAGATCCTTTCCGCCCGCGAAATAGACCGTGTCCCCCTCGATGACACATCCGGGTTCCTTGTCCAGAATCCCTCCGATCGAAGCGATGTCTCCTTTGATGACGGCGGTCGATTTGAGCGTGATGTTGGAGCCGAAGCCGACGACCGAATCGCCGACATCTCCGCTCAGAACGAGCGACCCGCCGAAAACGATGATGCTCTCTTTGATCCGGCCTTCAACGGTGACATGGCCGCCGAACGAGACGATTCCTTTTTGGGTTTCGCCGCCGGCCACCGAGATGACCTTCCCGAAGCTGATATCTTGGCCTGCGCGGAGAGGGAGCACGGCTCCGGCGAGAAAGAGGGCGAGGGATATAAAAAGAAATCTATTCTTCATCGCTGATCTCCGGTCGAAAGCTTTTTGCGCATGCCGTAGAAAAACGTGGCCAAGACCCCCAGGACCACGACGAGAATGAAGACTTGGGCACCCGGAGGGACGAACGACGTCAATAGCGACAAACCCTTGACGCCGGCCTCGAGCAGTGTGCGCAGAGTCCTGCCGACGAGCGACACGAAGGAGGCCGCTTTGGCCGTGATCAAGGCGATTGTTTTTATGGATTCCCAGAAGGTCCCGCCGGCGCCTTTCATAAACTCCAGGCCGCTCTTTCCCGAAGCGATCATGACGACCAAGATCAGCGTCAAAACGGAAGTTCCCGCGGCCAGGGCAGCGAGCCATCCTCGGCTCCGCGGTTGCGATCCGGGAAGCCGCGACATGACACGCTCCGGGAAATCCTCCGGGACATCGAACGGGGCCAGGCTGGAGGCGGCCGCGGCGATGAGCCTCCGCTCCTCGACCGCCCGCCGGCACCTCGGACAGACGCGCAAATGGCCTTCGATGTTATTCACTTTTTGCGGAGACATCCCGCCGTCGAGATATTCGTAGAGATCGCTGATCCTTGGACAGCTCATGCCGTATTCTCCAGCAGCCGGCGGATCATCTCCTTGGCCTGGAAGACCCGGTTCTTGACCGTTCCGAGCGGCAAATTCTTGATCTCGGCCATCTCCTCGTAACTGAGTTCGTTGACGTGCCTCCAGATGAAGAGCTCGCGAAGAGGGACCGGCAATTTTTCCATGGCCGTTTCGATTCTCCGCCGCATCTCCCCCAGCTCGAACGCATGGGAAATCGAGGGCTCGTCGTCGGGGACCTCGAGGGTCAGGCCGTCGTCCTCCCGATCAAGAGGCTCGCTCAAGGAAAGGGCGGTGATCTTCTTCTTCCGCCAATGATCGATCACCAGGTTCGAGGCGATCTTGAACAGCCAGGTGCTGAACTTGTACCGGGGCTTGTAGGACCGTAGGGAGGCGTAGGCCTTGATGAAAACCTCCTGGGTGAAATCGAGGGCCGTCTCCCGCTGTCCGACCATGCGGCCGAGATAATTCAAGAGCGGGTGCTGATATTTTCTGACGATCATTTCGAAGGCCGTCTTGTCTCCTCGAAGGGTCCGCTTGACGAGATTTTGGTCTCTTTCTTCATTCATCGAGGACGTCCTGTCCTCAAGGATTCATACGGACGGCGCCGTAAATGGTTTAGCGGTTTTTGTCGGGCGGCAGGTCGTCGATGATCTCGCAGCCGGGAGGAACATCCAGCTCAAAAACCCCGGCATCGAAGCGGGGATTGAGTTTGAACCCGCTGAAGCGGAATTCCTGCTTGTTACCCGCCCAATCCAGGAAGACGGCCTTCTCCAGGAGCCAGGTCCGGGGGTCCGTTTCGATCAGGATGTAAGAGAGTTCCCCCTCCTCCAGGGGGATCAGCTTGATCTGGACGGACGACTTTTTGTCGGTGGGGAATTCGGCCGCCTCGATCGTGTAGGTTTCGATGAGCTCGGCTCGGCCCGTGAGCAGGGAGAAGACGGCCCAGTCCTTTTCCTCAGGCGACAGCGTGTGCCGGAAGATCTGGTTATCCTCCGGGAAGTAGGCGAGCGAAACCCCTTCCTTGTAAACATAGACGTTGCGTTCCGGCTCCCGGTATTCCCAGCGCATCCGGTCCGGCTTCTGGAGAAAAAGCGTCCCTTTTTCGACGAGCGGTGTGGCCAGCGACGCGGAAAAATAGGACTGCTCGAAGTCGGCCCGGAGGGAGCAGAGCGAGGCGAGGGTCTTCTCGATGTTGCGAGCGGCTTCCTGCGGGGAAATCGAGGCGGAGGGAAACCCGGTCCGGAGAAGAAGGGCGAAGCCGACGATCATGAATGTCCTTTTCATGCACCCTGGATTATAAACGATTCGGCTTCCGGCCTCAAATGGCCCCGCCGGACGTTTTACTCGTGGGGGCGTTTCTGCTATAAACCCGGTCGTGCGCCCGGAGTTTTTCCTCGTCCTGGCCGGCTACCTGGCCGTGCTGCTCGCCGTCGGACTGAAATTCTCCCGGAAGCAGAAAGACCTGGAGGGGTTTTTCCTGGCTTCGCGCTCCCTCTCTGGCTCCCTTGTTTTCCTTTCTTTAGCCGCGTCCTGGTTCGGGGCGACCTCGATCCTCGTCACCGCCGACGAAGCCTACCGGGCCGGCGTGAGCGCGCTCTGGTTGGTGGGCGTTCCGGCGGCGGCAACCGTTCTCTTCCTGGCGGCCTTCCTGGCCGGTCCCATCCGCCGCCTGGATGTGCAGACCCTGCCCGGGCTTGTCGAGGCCCGCTACGGCAAGACGGTGCGGCACATCGCCTCCTTTCTGATCCTCTGGTACATGATCGTTCTGGCTTCGTCTCAAATGGTCGCGCTGGGCCAGTTTCTGAAACCGTTTCTGGGTGTGTCCGCCGCCTGGAGCCTGGGTTTGGGGACCGCGGCGGTCGTTATCTACCTGGTCAGGGGCGGGCTGTCCTCGGTGGTCGCGACCGATGTCCTTCAGTGCGTACTGCTCGGTGCGGGAATGGCCGGGCTGTCCATCTTCATAGCCCGGATCTCTCCAGGCGGACCGATCGCCGGGATCGCCGGCCAAGCCGGAAGGCCGGGCTATCTCGATTTTTTTCATGACGGGCAGAGGACCGCTCTCATCGCTCTTTCCTTCTTCCTGGCCTGGACGATTTCTCCCATCGCCTGGCAAAGGGTCCAGGCCGCCGGGTCGGTCGAGAAGGCCAGGAGGGGATTGCTGGCCGCGGCCGCATCTTTCGTTTTCCTTTACGGCCTGATCGTCTTTATCGGGATGCGCTCTCTATCCCTCTTCTCCGGCCGGAGTCTTTCTCATCCGGTCATTTCCGAGATCATCATTTCCAAGGCCGGGATCTGGGGCGGCGGGCTGCTTTTCGTGGTCGTCGTCGCCGCGATCCTCTCGACCATGGACACGGCGATCAACACCGGCGCCCTGGCCTTGACCAGGGACATCTATTATGAGGTTCGGCCTCGCACAGGAACCGGATCTCCAGCCGCCGTGAAGGCCGGGCGCCTGGCCACATTGATTGTCGCCCTCCTGGCCTTTGCCGTCGCCACGCGGTTCCAGAGCATCCTCCAGACCCTCGGCTTGGCTTCCGAGATCATGGCCGAAGGCCTGTTCGTGCCCGGGATGGCCATGTTCATTTCTCGGAAGAAACGTCCCTTTGCCGGAGGATTGAGCCTTTTATTGGGGGGAGGCTTTGCCCTGCTCGGGTTTCTTTCGGCCCTAAACGTTTGGTCCCTGCCCCTTCCCCAATGGCCCTTCTCGGTCCCTTACGGAGTGGCCCTCAGTGTCCTCGGGTTCGCCGCAGGCTACCTCATCGACCGTTTTCTGCGTTCCCGACATAAACCAACAATGCCGGAATAAGCCGCACTTCCGGGTCTGCCAAGGCGGGCATCATGAGCGGGATGCTTATCTAGAGCCGAGCGGGCTGACGAACACCTGCCGTCACCAAGGCGAGGGGTGTTGGTTCGAAAGCCCATCGACGACCGCCCCCTTTCTTTTCCCGGGGCGAGAGGCAGTAGCACGAGAAACCCGTATGAGGAGTGAGCGGGCACGGTTTCTCTCCCGGAGGGAGAGAAGAGCGAACGACGAATCGAGCCCGTTTTCCGCGCTGGGAGAAAACGGGCGTGGTTTCGAGGCTACTGCCCCTCGCCTATTCGATTTTGCCCCCGCTTCATGCTATATTTGGGGCCAATGTCGTTCTGGGAAAAAGTCCGCTGGAAAGCCCTCGGCATCCTAGGGAGACTCTTCCT
>JAFGRZ010000223.1 GCA_016934895.1 Candidatus Aminicenantota bacterium | reverse complement strand
TGGTTCGTCAGCCCGCTCGGTACATCAGAGAGATGTCTATTGTTGATATCGGTTCCCGATAACGTTACAATGGCTTTAAGGGAAGAAAGAATTGACCAGAATAAGCCTGGCTGGACTCATCGGGCTGTTGGTTTCATCGACGGCCTGTGTCATCGCGGTCGTCGAAAGGTCGGGCGAGGGACATTCTTGGCCTGTGCGGGGTGAATATCAAGAAACCCTGGACCTGGAGGCCGGGGGAGCGATCATCCTGGAGAACAGCGACGGGGACATCGAGATCTCCGGCTGGGAAGAAGAAAGAGTCGATATCACGGCTTACAGAAGACGAGACCTTCCTCCTTCGGCGGGCCTATATTTCTCGGGAAAGCGTTTTGCTCTCCCCGATATCCGTTCTCAAAGAACAGGCGATGCCGTTAAAATCAGAACCGAGGCGGAGGACCGGAAAGAGGGAAGTCGCGTCCATTACATCCTCAAAGTCCCCCGGTCCGTCCGGTTGGAGAGGATCGTCAACGGCCGAGGAGATATCCTCATTTCCGACCTTTACGGGCGGATCGTTGTGGCCGCCCGAAAAGGCCGCGTGGCTGTCGAAAATTTCTCCGGCACCCTGGATATCCAGCTGGAAAGCGGAGGCGTTGAGGCGGAACTTTTAGACCCGCGGCCCGAAGACAGCGTCCGCATAAAGGTCGGGCGGGGAGATATCGTCGTCTACCTGGAGCCGGAAATCGCCGCCCGGTTCTCCCTTGAGGCCCCTGGCGGGAATATCTCCAGCGAGATCGACCTCAACCAGCCATTGCCGGCTCGGGCGATCTCCACGACAACCGGGGAGGGAGGGATTTCCGTGGAGCTGACCGCGCTTCAGGGAGATGTCAAAATCCGAAAAATGGAGGGATCACCGTGACCGAAAACGAAAAGGACCTCAACGAAGAAAAAATTGAAGAAAAGGGGATTGCTGGAGAGACCTTCGCAGAAGAGGAAATCGAAGTCAGGAAACGCCCCTTCCCCAAGGTCCTGTTCGTCGTCCTGATCCTGGTTATAGCGGCCGCACTCTATTATTTTCTGATCTATAAAAGGGCGGCCAAGAACGAGCGCCTGGTCGATGTCCCTGTGGCGGCCATCCTCGAAAAAGAGCTTCCTCCCGCTTCCTCGGAAGCGCCCGCCAAGCCCCCTGTCGAGCTGGATAAGAGCGATGACCTCGTCCGCCGGTTGGCCGAAGAGATCTCCACTCATCCGCGGCTCGCCGAATGGCTGAGAAGCAAAGACCTGATCAGGCGGTTCGTGGCGGCTGTCGACAACATCGCCAACGGGCTGAGTCCACGGGCGCATATCGATTTTTTCCGGCCGCCCGGCGAATTCGTGACCATGAAGAGGGGAGATGGCTACGTGGCCGATCCGGAGGGATACAGCCGTTACCATACCGTGGTGGATGTTTTCGTCTCCTTGGACAGTGGCCAGTGTGTGTCGCTCTTCAGGACGATGAAACCCCTGTGCCAGGAGGCGTACAGGGATCTGGGGTATCCCGACCAGGATTTCGAGCAGACGATCCTCCGGGCGATCGTTGAACTCATGGGTACGCCGGTCATTGAGGGGAATATCTATCTTGAGAAAGCCGTACTCAACTATGTCGTCCTCGACCCTGCCCTTGAGAACTTGAGCGACGCCCAGAAACACCTCCTCCGGATGGGACCTGAGAATGTCGGAGCCATTCAGGCGAAGTTGCGGGAGATGGCCTTGGCTTTGGGATTTCCCGAAGATCGCCTGCCCAAGACGCGCTATTACACTCCGCAGATCCCGGAGCGCTGAGGCGGTCGGGAAAACTCATTTTTTATTCCGTTTCCCCGCCCATTGAAAAGGCTCACCTTGGTCGAAGTCCGGGACGAGATGCTCATCGGGGGCGAAAGAGTCCGGCTGAACGAACAAGCATTGGAACCCCAATTCTTCAGCTACTGACAACGCCTGCCTATATTCCTCCTTGGTAAGCGGCCTCATCATATCTTCCGGCGGCCTGAAGCAGGGATGATACTGACTCATCAGGCTGACCGCCACCGAGGCGCCGAGCTCTCTGGCCATCCATCCCAGGATGGCTCGGGTGTCTTCGCCCTGGCCCGGAAGGACCAGATGGCGGACGATCAAGCCGCGCCGGGCGATGCCCTGATCATCCAGGACGAGTCCGGGCTGCTGGCAGGCCATTTCTTTGACCGCTTCGCCCGCCTGAGCGAAATAATCCGCCGCTTCCGAGATCCGGAGGGAAAGTGGGGAGGAGAAATATTTGAGATCGGGAAGGTAGATATCGATGATTCCTTCGAGATGAGCCAGGACAGAGGTTTTCTCGTAGCCGTTGGAGTTGGAGACGAGGGGAATCTGCAGGCCCTTCGAACAGGCGATCCGCAGGGCTCTGAGGACGGGCAGGAGGAAATGGGTCGGAGAGACCAGGTTGATGTTGAGAGCCCCCTTATCCTGGAGGTCGAGCATCATTTCGGCGAGATCCTCGTCCTTGACCGGGCGGCCCCGGCCGAGCCAGCTCAATTGATAATTCTGGCAAAAGAGGCACTTGAGGTTGCAGCCGGCAAAGAAAATCGTCCCCGATCCGGACCGCCGGATTCCCCTGGAAAAGCGGTCGTCCGGGCCCTCCCGGACTCCGCTTAGGACCGGCTCCTCGCCGTAGTGAAGAAGGGCATGAGAGACGACCGCGTCCCGGCCGCTGTTGCAGTATCCCCGTTCGCCGGCGGCCCGGTTGACACCGCACTCCCGCGGACACAGCCGGCAGTCGGTTTCGTGTGACCGCAGCCGGGTCAGGGCGACGTCAATCCGGTCTCTCTTTCTATGGATGCTCATCGTGTCGGACTTGCACCGGCCATTCTACCAGAATTTGACTTTGGCGGGGATGTATATTAATAAAGGCCTTTCTTATCGAGCGGCGCGGGAGCCGCTGATTCTTTTTTGAGGAGTGGTCGTGGAATTCCTTTCGAAGTTGATCGATTTTGTCCTCCATCTGGACAAACACCTGAGCTCGATCATCCAGAGCTTCGGGCTGTGGACATACCTCATCCTCTTCCTGGTCATTTTCCTGGAAACAGGTTTCGTGGTAACGCCCTTTCTGCCCGGCGATTCGCTCCTTTTCGCCGCCGGGACATTCGCCGCCGTCAAAGTCTTGAATGTGGTCTGGCTGTTCGTCATCCTCAGCGCGGCCGCCATCATCGGGGACACGGCCAACTACTGGATCGGTCATTTCGTCGGGCCGAGAGTTTTTCGACAAGGGAAATCGCGGTTTTTTAAGAAAGAGTACCTGGAGCGAACCCATCGCTTCTACGAAAAATACGGCCCCGAGACGATCATCATCGCGCGTTTCGTGCCGATCGTCCGGACGTTTGCTCCTTTCATCGCCGGGGTCGGACGGATGAGTTACTGGAGATTCATCAGCTACAACGTCATCGGGGGAATCGGATGGGTGGCGATCTTCGTCTTCGGAGGCTACTTCTTCGGAAATATCCCGTTCGTCAAAAAGAACTTCAGTTTGATCATCATTATCATCATCATCGTGTCGATGGTTCCGGCGGCCGTCGAATTCTTCCGCCACCGGGCGGGCGCCCGCCGGGAAAGCTCTGAAATATCTTCCTGAGAAAAGGGCGATTCAGCGCCTGGTAGTCGGTCAGATCTCGATGGAGAGGTGTGACCGATATGAAGCCCCGAAGGACGGCATGGACATCGCTCCTCTGATCTCCGATCACGGTGGGAGTTCCCGAGCCGATCCAGTAATAGATATTTTCGCGGGGGTCCTTTTTTTCGACAATTTCGGGATTATAGCGCTTTTCGCCGAGGCCGGTGATTCTGACTCCCTTGACGGGCGGGGGAGGGATGTTGATGTTGAGCGTCAAGCCGGCGGGCAATCGTTGGACCAAGAGCCTGGAGGCGAGATCCCGGAGGAACCGGGCCGGGAAATCGAAGTCGTACCGGCCCCGCTCATCCGGCAGCACCGATACGGCGACCGAGGAGACCTGCAAAAAGGAGCCCTGGAGAGCGGCCGCGACCGTTCCGGAATAGGAAATATCCTGTTGTCCCAGGTTGGGGCCGCGATTGGGGCCGGAGATGATCAAGTCCGGGGTCCTTGGGAGAAGCCTCTTGAGCGCCAGGTAGATGCAATCGGCCGGCGTTCCGTCCACGGCGAAGACGTTTTTCCGGATCTTTTCCACCCGAAGGGGCCGGCGGAGCGTCAAGGAAAGCGATGTGGCGCTCTTTTCCCGGTCGGGCGCGACGACAAAAATATCCGCCAAGCCCTTGAGGCGACGGGCCAAGACCTGGATACCCTCGGCGAAGAATCCGTCATCGTTGGCCAGCAGGATCAGCGGTTTCATGCCGGGTCCTAGGAGCGGATCATGACCAGCATCATCTTGAATCGCTTTATGGCCTTGAGAGCGTGGGGTTCCCCGGCCGGCATGATGATCATCTGCCCACGGGTCAGGCGATGGCTCTTTCCGGATATGATGACCTCGGTTTCACCGTCGGTCACATAAACCAAAGCATCAAAAGGAGCGGTGTGCTCGCTCAAACCCTGCCCTTCATCGAAGGCAAAAAGCGTGACCGTCCCCGTCTTCTGACTGATGATCTCGCGGCTGACGACCGAGCCGGGTTGATAGGCCGCCAGGTCCGGCAAATCAAGGGCCTGCGCTTTAAGTCCGGCGGCCGTTGGTTGTTTTTTGATCGCACTCATCGGCATTCTCCTCATCGCCCGGGCGGAATGGGGGTCTGGACGCCAAGAGGAAAGAATAATCGGGACGGGCGGATTTGAACCGCCGACCCCATGCACCCCAAGCATGTGCGCTACCAGGCTGCGCCACGTCCCGATTCGAGAAGCGACATTATAACAAAAACGCCGCCGATTTACAGTTTCCGCGGTTTTTTTCCGAGCAGGCTGGCGATATCCTGAAGGTTGGCCCGGAGATCGACCAGGGTTTTTTTCAGCCGGTCGGGGTGAAGAGGCTCGGCCGGGCGGCGCTCGTATTCCGCCTCGATCTTTCGTTTCGCCCCGGCCAGAGTCAGACCTTCCTCGACAACGAGCTGCTTGAGCCGGAGAACGATGTCCAGGTCACGCTGGCGGAAGATCTTCTGCCCGCTGCCTGTTTGGCCGGCGTGAAGAAAGGCGAATTCCCTTTCCCACCTCTCGATGACCTCGGGCTCGAGCCCGGCCCGGCGGCTGACCTCATCCAGACGGTAGAAGAGCTTGGATTCGTCCTTCGCGCGTTTCATCTGAGGCCGTCCCTCACGATAGCATGACCGCTCAGGTCCGTCAAGAAGAGGGGAGGAAAGCGGGTGGGATAGCGGTTATGTCTGTCCGCAGATTCTGATATAATTAACGCGGTCATGCCCAAAAACAAGGCGGATACTCTCACTCCTCTGGCCGAACGGATGAGACCCCGCTCTTTTGACCGGTTTTACGGCCAGGAGCATCTCCTCGGTCCGGGCAAGATCCTCTCCGAGCTCATCGAATCCGGCCGCCTGGTCTCGCTCATCTTCTGGGGGCCTCCCGGTTCGGGCAAAACCACCCTGGGGACCATGATCGCCCTCCACTTCGATCTTCCCTGCTTGTTTTTCTCGGCCGTGCTCTCGGGAATCAAAGAGGTCAAGGAGGTCATGGCCAGGGCGCAGGACCATAAGAAGATGTACGGAAAGCCGAGCATCATTTTCATCGACGAAATTCACCGCTTCAACAAAGCCCAGCAGGGAGCTTTCCTGCCCTATGTCGAGCGGGGAGACGTCATCCTCTTCGGGTCGACCACCGAAAATCCTTCCTTTGAAGTGATCGCGCCCCTTCTCTCACGGACAAAAGTCCTGGTGCTCCAGCCGCTCTCCGAAGAGGCCCTCGGCCGGATCCTCGGGGAAGCCATGGCGGATGCGGAGCGCGGGCTGGGCGGACGGAAACTTCGGCTTGACGAGGGAGCCCGCCAGCTCATCATCGATTCCTCCAACGGCGATGCCCGGCGGGCGCTCAACACCCTCGAGATCGCCGCCAGCCTGGCCCGCGGCCCCCAGATCGGTCCGGAGGAGGTCCAGGAGGCCCTTCAGAAGCGGATCCTGCTCTACGACAAGAGCGGTGAAGAGCATTTCAACCTGATCTCGGCCCTGCACAAGAGCCTGCGCAACAGTGATGTGGACGCGTCTCTCTACTGGCTGGCCAGGATGGTCTATTCCGGGGAGGATCCCCTTTACATCGCCCGGCGACTGGTCCGGTTCGCCTCCGAGGACGTCGGCTTGGCCGACCCCCAGGCGTTATCGATCGCCCTTCGGGCCAAAGAGGCCTATGATTTCCTCGGCTCACCGGAAGGTGAGCTGGCCCTGGCGGAAGCCGTGATCTATCTGGCATCTGCGCCCAAAAGCAACCGGGCTTATGTCGCCTACACAAAGGTGATGAAGGACGTTGAATCGAGCCCCCAGGAGCCCGTCCCGCTGCAGATCCGCAATCCCGTCACCGGGTTGATGAAAGAGATCGGCTACGGCCGGAATTACGAGTACGCTCATGATTTCGCCTTTTCGACAACCGACATGGAGACCATGCCCGAGAGGATGAAAGGGAGGCGGTATTATATGCCGGGAGAACTGGGACTCGAGAAGGAAATCAAAAAGAGGATCGACTGGTGGCTCAAGGTCAAGGAAAGGCTCAGGGTCGAAAGGGAGGGCGCCGGTCCCGCCGGCGGTGAAACCTCTCCGGAAAAGAAGTCCGGCGGCTGAGGAGCTATTCTTCTCCTTCTTCTCTGTCTTTCAGCAGATAATAGATCTCCCAGCTGATGTCGTCGGCCAGGCAACCCAGACAAGAGGTTTCGGTGGTGGCCAGCTCCCCATCGGCGATTTTATCCTTGAGGATTTTCTTCACTCTCTTGCGGATTTTGTAGAGGAGAATGTAATTGACCATCGGACATCCTCGAAAATCTTATCAACTTCATCCCGGCAAGTAAAGAAGGGGCTCGGTTGTATGTCTTCCTATTCCGCTTCCCGTTCTTGAGAGGGAGGGGACAAAATGATAAGATGGGCAGCTGGAAAGGAGAGGATGAAAAAAGTCCTGGTTTTCGGGCTCGTCGTGCTTGCCCTTTCCTGCTCTCTCTTCCGGGCCAAACCGGCGGCCTACCCGGCCGGGGTGATGTTTCCGGTCAAAGAAGCCCGCCGGATCGAGTTCGACGGCAGGCCCATCGGCGGCTTGGAAAAAGACGAAGCGGACCGGGTCTATTTTTCGACGGATAAGGGGTATCTGTGTTGTCTGGATACGGGCGCCCAAGAGATGGCATGGGAGTTCCGGGATTCCGTCCCTTTCGGCTGTCCGCCGGCACTCGGTCCGGAACGTCTTTTTGTCTGGGATGAGGAAAACTCCGTTATTTGCCTGGACAAAAAGGGCGCCCTTCTCTGGAAGGTCAAAGTTTCCGAGAAGATTTCCAGTGAGATCTCACAGGACCGCGGCAGCATCTACTTTGGAACCGAAACGGGCCATCTCCTGGCCATGAGCCAGGCGGCCGGAGACCTTCTCTGGACGTTTAAGACGGAGGGGCCCATTCATGCCGCCCCCGCTTTTTTCGAGAACCAGATCTGCCTGGCCGGCGGAGACGGCCGCGTTTATATGATCAGTTCGAGCGGCCGCCTACGCGGCACGATGGATGTCGGGAGTCCTATCCTGGTGACGCCGCTGGTCGACGGCCGCCGCCTCTATGTCGGCTGCGAGGACCGCTCGTTCCATTGCTACGATCTGCGCCGGCAGAAAAGAAAGTGGAAGATCACGGCCGGGGGACGCCTGCTCGCGACTCCCCGGGCCGATCGGAAAAGGGTTTATTTCCCGGCTTCGAACGGGGTCCTTTACGCCTTGAACAAAAAGAACGGCCATATCCTCTGGTGGTGGATCTCTCCTTCGAAGAGCCGGTACGACCTTGAATTCGATGGACAAAACATCCTGGCCACATCCTCCGCTCCCAACCTCCATGCGTTGGACGTCAAATCGGGGAAATCAATCGGGCAGTTCGATGCCGGCCAGGAGATCCGGTCCAATCCAGTCTGGGCCGAGCCCTATCTTCTCATCGCTCTTTTTGATCCCCTGGCCGACAAGGGAAGGGTCCTCTTCCTCCGAAAAGAGGTGGGGATCAAGCTCGCGGCCTCTCCGGCCTCGCCCCAACCGATGGGCACAGAAGTCAGCTTCACGGCCTTGGCGGAGGGATTCCACCGGCCTCAGTATGAATTCTCCTTGGTCCGGGGAGAGGATACGGCCGTCGTCCAGCCGGCATCGGAACGGGCGACCTGGGTCTGGTACACCGACCAGGAGGGAACGTTCCTGGTCAGAGTGAAGGTGGTCGATGAGAAACAATCGCAGGAGGCGGAGATTCCTTATGAAATCATTAAAAATGATCAGCCGGCCGTTGACCCGAAACGCTCGGCGGGGAGGTGACAAATGAAACGGGAAGAAGCTCTCGCGCTGGTCAAGGAGCATCTCCGGAACAAGAACCTGGTTAAGCACTGCCTGGCTGTCGAAGCCTGCATGAGGGCGATGGCGGCCAGGCTCGGACAGGACCCGGAGCCGTGGGGGCTGGCGGGGGTTCTTCATGACCTTGACTACGAATTGACGGAAAAGAGCCCCGAGCTCCACACCACCGAGACGGTCAGGATGTTGGAAGGAAAGGACATTTCTCCGGAGATCATCCATGCGATCCAGGCTCACGCGGGCAAAGTGGCCTGCGGGAACCCGATGGACTGGGCGATCTTCTCGATCGACCCGCTGACCGGTTTGATCATCGCGGCGACGCTGATGCACCCCGAGAAGAAGATCAAGGCGATCGACCTCGATTTCGTCAAGCGGCGTTACAAGGAGAAGAGCTTCGCCCGCGGCGCCAGGAGAGACGAGATCGAAGAGTGCCGGAACCTCGGCCTGGAACTCGATGAGTTCATCTCCATCTGCATATCGGCCATGCAGAGAATCGACGCCGATCTGGGCCTCTGATCGCGACGGGATCCGGTTTTCAGCGCCCTGGATCATGGCCTCTCGTTTCTGCGTTGTCGCCGGATCCTTGTTGATGCCGGACTGTTTCGGCCGCTTGGCCTGCGATCCCCAGCGCGATTTTGACTTGACGATAGTCCTATGCTATAGGTTTTTCAGGAATGAAAATCGTCGCCGTCGTCGGCCCCTCGGGTAGTGGCAAAACGTCCCTGATCGAGAAACTCGTTGTCGAGTTGAAGAGACGCGGGCTTTCGGCGGCGGTCATTAAACACTGCTCCAGAGGATTCAGCCTGGACCATCAAGGCAAGGACAGCTGGAGATTTCGAGAAGCCGGCTCGGATGGCGTGGGATTGGTCTCGCCCGAGGAAACGGCCGTTATCAAGAGAACCCGTGGTGAAGCGGACGATGTCCAGCTCGCGTCTTCGTATTTTACGGACACAGACTTCGTTTTGATCGAAGGCCGCCGCACGGTCGAGCATGTCCTCAAGATCGAACTCCTCCGGAAAGGGATGGCCGAAAAGGTGACCACTCCCGTCGCGGAGTTGGCCGCTGTTGTTTCCGACTTTGAGATCCGTATTCCCCCCCGGCCGGTTTTCCATTATCGTCAGGTCCATGAGATCGCCGATTTCTTGACGAAACAGCCGGACATCGGCCGGGGAGGGCGGGAATTCGAGAAGACGTTTTTTGCCAAACGCGACCTCAAAGTCCTGTCCATCCTCCAAAAGAGCACGGTGGGAATTGCCGGAGCGGGAGGGCTGGGCTCCAATGCCGCCGTCTCACTCGCCCGGGCCGGTCTCGGGACGCTGATTATCGCCGATTTCGACCGCGTCGAACCGTCCGACCTCAACCGGCAATATTATTTCAGAGAGCAGGTCGGAAAACTGAAAGTCGAGGCCCTGCTCGAAAATTTGAAGCGAATCAGCGCGAACTCCCAATATGTCGTCCATCCGGCGAAGATCGGGCCCGGGAATGTGGCCGAGATTTTCGGGGCGGCCGATATCCTGGTCGAAGCCTTTGACCGGGCCGAGATGAAACAGATGCTCATCGATGCCTGGCTCTCCCTTTTTCCCGGAAAACCGATCATCGTCGCATCAGGGCTGGCGGGCATCGGGAAGAACAAGAGGCTCCACACGCGAAAAATGGGAAATCTCTATGTTTGCGGCGATGAAGAGACGGAGTGCAAGGAATACGTCTCCCCGATGGCGCCGCGGGTGGGCATCGTCGCCAACATGCAGGCCAACCTGGCCCTGGAATTGTTGGTCAAATTGAAGGGCAAGAAATCGAAGATGCGGTCAGGACGGACGGGCCATGACTAGAGATCGCGCCGGGTCCACTCCCCGTCGATGAATCGCCACATTCTTCCGGTGGGATTCTTGTCGCGAATCTCTTCGGGAAGACGTCGCGCTCGGACGTTGTCGTAACAGTGGAGGGCGGAAAAGCGGAGGAGGGAAGCGGGGATTCCGACGGAGGTGAAGCCGGGATGTCCCGTCGCCGGGAAAGGGCCGCCGTGGCTCATGGCCGGAGAGATCGCGACACCCGTCGGCATCTTGTCGTTAAGGAGACGCCCGACATTTAGGCGGAGCACCGGTTCGATCCTTTTATAAAGGCCCTCATCTTTGTCCCGGCTGTCGCTGTAGATGGCGCCCGTGAGATCCCCGTCCAAGACCTCCAGGATCTTCATCATCCGGTCATCGTCCTCGGCGAAGACGACGAGAGAAACGCTTCCGAAGGCCTCGATCTGCAGCTCCCGGGGATGTTCCAAAAACCTCTCTCCGGAGATCCGAAGGAGCGTATTGTCCAGGCGGTACCCGGGCAAATCCGGCACCGTGTTTCCCGTGACGATCTCGGCGCCGAGGCGGGCCATTCCGGCAATGGCCTCGCGCAGCCGGTTGAGCGTGTTTTGGCCGAGCAGGATCCCCGCCGGAGCCTGTCTGAAAAGGGTGAGGAGACGATGGAAAAACGCTTCGCTTCGCAGACCCTGTTTTAAGATCACCAGGCCCGGCTTGGTGCAAAACTGGCCCGATCCCATGGTGCAGGAAGTGAAAAGCTCCTGGGCGATCTCGTCGGAACGCTCTTCGAGTGAGCCCGGGAGCAGAATGACCGGGTTCAGGCTTGACATTTCCAGATAGACGGGTTTCCCCGCTTTATCGGCAGCCTTTTTGAGACGTAAGCCCGAGGGACGGCTTCCTGTGAAGGCCGTTGCGCCGGTCAGGGGGTGGGCGGCCAGCGTCAGGCCGTCTTCGGGTTCGAAGTGATAAAGGAGCTGGACCATCCCACGGGGCAGGTTGCTTTCTTTGAGGATTTCCAGCGCCGCTTCAGCGAATATTTTCGTGGTCCCGGGATGTCCTGGGTGAGCTTTGGCGATGACCGGGTTTCCCGATGCCACCGCGGCGGCGAAATCGCCTCCGGCTGCCGGATTGAACGCGAAAGGAAAATTGCCGGGGCCGAAAATGACGACCGCGCCGCCAAGGGGCCCATGTTTGGAGCGGATGTTATTTTTCGCGTCGATCGTTGCCCGGCACCAGGAGCGGTCCCGGCACGCGGCGGCCGCCTGACGCAGTTGATCGGTCGTCCTGGGCAGCTCGACCGACCGGAGTCTGGGTTCCTCGGGCAGGGCGGTTTCAAGTGAGGCCGTTTTGACCAGGGCGTCCCCGCGCTTTTCGATCCGGTCCGCGTAGGCATACAAAAACGCGGCGATATTTACCGGAGGGACGGAGCGAAGCTCGGATGCCGCCCGCCGCGAAGCCTGGAGAGCGGCGTCGATATCGCCGAAACTCGAGACGGGATAACGGCTCTTGAGCCTTTCTCCTGTGGCTGGGTTTATCGCCGCAAACGATCCTTTGGGGGCCAGCGCTTTTCGCCAGGCGCCGCCGATGAGGACCGGTTCTGCTTCCATAGGGTTTCTCCGCTTGCTTTTGTGGGGATTATAGCCAGGCTTGTCCGGTCTTGTCAATGAAAAGGCAAAGATGAATAATAGAGTCCAT
>JAFGRZ010000222.1 GCA_016934895.1 Candidatus Aminicenantota bacterium | reverse complement strand
CGATGATCTGGAGGCAGTACTAATATGGCTGTGAAAGGTTTTAACCCGTTCGAGATGGCCCAGAAACAGTTCGACACCGTGGCCGACCTTCTCGAGCTCGACCAACCGACCAGGGATCTTCTGCGGCAGCCGCTCCGGGAATACCATTTCAACATCCCGGTCCGCATGGATGACGGGAGCGTCCGCGTTTTCCGCGGCTTCCGCTGCCAGCACAACGACGCCCGCGGTCCCTGCAAGGGCGGCATCCGTTTCCATCCCCAGGAGACAATCGACACGGTCCGGGCTCTGTCCATGTGGATGACCTGGAAGTGCGCCGTCGTGGACATCCCTCTCGGGGGAGGCAAGGGCGGAGTCGTGTGCGACCCTCACGACCTTAGCCCCAGGGAACAGGAACGCCTCTGCCGCGGCTGGGTCCGGGCCATCGCCCAGGACGTCGGTCCGCTCCGGGACGTCCCGGCGCCCGACGTCATGACGAACCCCCAGCACATGCTCTGGATGCTCGATGAATTCGAAGCCATTTATGGAGCCAAATACCCCGGCTTCATCACCGGCAAGCCCGTGGGCATGGGAGGCTCTCTGGGAAGGACCGAGGCGACGGGTTATGGGCTCGTCTTCACGCTCCGGGAGGCCCTGAGAGAGATGGGAAACCAGTGTGAAAACACCGTGACCGCCGTACAGGGTTTCGGCAATGTCGCCCAGTACGCGATCAAACTCATCGGCCGGTTCGGCGGAAAGGTGACCTGCGTTTCCTGCTGGGACCAGGTGGACCGGACTTCCTATACCTACCGGAAAAAAACCGGCATCAACCTGGATGAACTGCTCACGATCACGGACCGCTTCGGAGGCATCGATAAGGCCAAGGCCGAAGCCCTCGAATACGAACGGCTCCCGGGCGACGCCTGGATTGAACAGGACGTCGATATTCTCATCCCGGCCGCCCTGGAGAATCAGATCAACGCGGAGACGGTCAAAAAGATCAAGCCCCGGGTCAAGATCATCGCGGAAGGAGCCAACGGTCCGACGACGCCGGAAGCGGACGCGGTCATTAAGGAGCGCGGCATTTTCGTCGTCCCGGACTTCCTGGCGAACGCGGGCGGAGTCACCTGCAGCTACTTCGAGCAGGTCCAAGGCAACCAGAATTATTTCTGGCCGAAGGAAGAAGTCCTCAATAAGCTCGACGAGAAAATGACGGCCGCCTTCCTGGCGGTGAGCGAACTGGCCAGATCGAAGAAGCTGTTCATGCGCGACGCCGCCTACGTCATCGCCGTCAGCCGGGTGGCCAACGCCTGCAGAGACCGGGGCTGGGTCTAGGAAAGACCGAGGCGGAATAGCCGCCCGGAGGTTCGCCTTGTCGCTGTTCCGGCGAGACGGTTACGACGGCGGCAGAAGGATGGTTCACTGTCATGAATGACCGGGAATCCCCCGGGTCGGCGACCGCGCTCTTCTCGACGCTTCATGAACGCGCCAAGGAGCTGAGCTGTCTATACAACGTCGAAGAAATCCTGAGCAATTTCAACCTCTCCCTGGAAGAAGTTTTTCGCCGCGTCATCAAGGTCATACCGCCGGGATGGCAGTTCCCGGAAAACTGCCAGGTGCGGATCGTCTATGGCTCCGATGTTTACTCCTCACCCGACTTCGAGGAGACCCCACACGTCCAAAGCGCCGATATCCGCGTCCATGAAACGGTTCTGGGCCGGGTCTTCGTGTCCTATAGAAAACCTGCGCCCGAGGCCGACAGCGGCCCCTTTCTCAAGGGGGAGGTCAAGCTGATCCAGACGATCGGCGAGCGTTTGGGACATTTCATCCTTCATCAGCGGCTTCGTCAGATGTACGAGGAGATGAGCGAGGAGCGGCAGGCCACGGCCGAGGTCAAAGAGAGCTGGCGCATAGCCCTCGACCTTCTCCGCAACACCGATCAGGCTCTTTTTCTCCGCATCTCCCGCCAGATGATCAACTATCTGGGTTGGCGCGGCGTCACCGAAGCGAGAGCCTTGATTCAGAAGCATGGGGAAGGCCGGGAGGGTGAAGGGCTGTTCGGCGAGACCAATTGGCCGCAGGAGAAAGAATCCCTGGAAAAGCCCTTCCGCCTGAGTGAAGAGACTTTCAAAATCGCCTCGGCCAACCTGACTGAAGCCGAGATCCTCGGCCGGATCCATAAATGGATCAACGAGGACCGGTCCCGCTCGGCCGTGAAAACGCTGGAAAACGTCTATGCCTCCCTGAGCGATGTCCTCAACTCCATTCGCCGGTACAAGCACATGCTGCCCGAAGGGGTGCAGCTCCCGAGGTCACGGGCCGACAGCGTCCGGGTGGCCCTGATCCGGCGGTTCTTCACCGAGCAGCTCGAATACATCAATATCGCCAAGAAATACGTGGATCTCGAGGACTTTTTCGACCTGAGCGAGCGGATTGTCTTTTTGCCCGACAGCCACGGAAAGCTGGGAGGCAAGAGCGCCGGGCTCTTTATCTCCAGCCGGGTTCTCAAGCAGGCGGCCCGGCGGATCGAGGCGATCGGCGCAGTAAAAAAGCCCAAGACGTGGTACGTCACCTCGGACGCGCTCCTGGGTTTCGTCCAGTACAACAACCTCGAAGAGGTCAGCGAGCAGAAATACAAGGACCTCGCCGAGATCCGCCAAGAGTATCCCCATCTCATCCAGGTCTTCAAGAATTGCACCTTCCCTCCGGAAATCGTCAAAGGGCTGTCCGTCGCTCTGGACGATTTTGGAGAGATTCCCCTCATCGTCAGGAGTTCGAGTCTTCTCGAAGACCGTCTGGGGACGGCCTTCGCCGGAAAATACAAGAGTCTCTTCCTGGCGAATCAGGGCGACAAGCAGCAGCGTCTGGAAGCCCTTCTCCAGGCCATCGCCGAGGTCTACGCTTCCATTTTCAGCCCCGATCCCATCCAATACCGGGCCGAACGGGGCCTGCTCGACTTCCATGAAGAGATGGGGATCATGATCCAGGCGGTCGTCGGCAAGAAGGTCGGCAAATATTTCTTCCCGGCCTTCGCCGGGGTCGCCTTCTCCCGGAACGAATTTCGCTGGTCACCGCGGATCCGGCGGGAGGACGGGTTGGCGCGTCTCGTGCCCGGTCTGGGCACCCGGGCCGTCGACAGGTTGAGCGATGACTACCCGACCCTCGTGGCGCCGGGTCAACCGAATCTTCGGGTCAACATCTCTCTCGACGAAGTGGTCCGTTATTCTCCCCGGAAGATGGATGTCATCGACCTGGAGAAGAACGGCTTCGCGACGAAGGACGTCAAGGACATTCTGGCCGAAATCGGACCGGAATACCCGGCCTTGAGCAAAATCATTTCCCTCTATCGCGACGGCATTCTCCAGCCCCCCATGGGACTCGTCACCGACTTCCAGAAAAGCGAGGCCGTCGTGACCTTCGACGGTTTGATATCCAGGAGCCCTTTCATGAATCAGATCGGGGCCATCCTCAAGACATTGGAGTCGGCGCTGGGCGTTCCCGTCGATGTCGAATTCGCCAGCGATGGGACCGATTTTTTCCTTCTCCAATGCCGTCCCCAGAGCCAGTCCGCCGAAGAAGCGGCCATGGAGATCCCGCAGGACCTGCCCGAGAGGTCCATCCTTTTCACCGCCAAAAAATATGTTCCCAACGGCCGGGTCACCGATATCACCCATATCGTTTACGTCGAACCGGACCGGTACGGCGAAATCCCCGACTTATCGGGCCTGACGGCCGTTGGAGAGGCCGTCGGGAAGCTGAACCAGCTTCTGCCCCGCCGCCAGTTCATTCTCATGGGTCCGGGACGATGGGGAAGCCGCGGCGATATCAAGCTCGGTGTGCGCGTCACGTATTCGGATATCAACAACGCCGCCATGATCATCGAGGTCGCCCGCAAGAAGGGCAACTATGTTCCCGATGTGTCCTTCGGGACCCATTTTTTCCAGGACCTCGTGGAATCGGGAATCCGCTATCTGCCCCTCTATCCCGATGACCCCGGCGTGAAATTCAATGAAGAGTTCTTGCGTTCCGCCCCCAACCAGCTTCCCCGGCTCCTTCCCGAATGCCGGGAGCTCGCCCGGACGATCCGGGTCATCGACGTCCCTTCCTCGTCGGCGGGGAAGGTCGTTCAGGTCCTCATGAACGGGGACCGTGGCTTGGCCGTCGCCGTCTTCTCTGAGCCTGGGGCTCTGTCGAGGGTTATCATGGATCCGGGACTGGGCTGCAGCTCCGCCATGGACGAGCATTCCTGCTGGCGCCTGCGCCTGGCCGAGCAGATCGCGCTTCACTGCGAGGCGAAACGCTGGGGAATCAAGGCCATGTTCATTTTCGG
>JAFGRZ010000221.1 GCA_016934895.1 Candidatus Aminicenantota bacterium | reverse complement strand
GCGTCCGCGCCTCCGCCGGGCATCACCGGGACGGCCTCCGGCCGGGCCGATATTTCGGCCGATCTCGGAAACCCGGCGGAAAACCTGACCCTGGATCTTCGGGTCCGCGCCTTCAGCCTCGGCACAAAAGATTTCCGGCTCGCCGGCAGCCGGGAGTTTTCCATCTCCTACGGGCGCGAAGGGCTGATCATCAGAGATTTCCTTCTCGAGGAAAGGGGAAACCGGCTCTGGGCGGAAGGTTCTCTTCCTTGGCAGGACGAAACGGGAATGGGGCTCACTGTCGGCGCCGCTTTTGACCTCGGCTCACTGGCCGGGCTCTTCCCCCAGGTGGCCGGGGAGGGCCGGTTTGACTTTGAAGCGCTGCTTACAGGTTCCATTTCCGCTCCCCGGATTCGGGCCGAGTTCAGCCGCTTCGAGATTGATCTCCCCGGGCTTCAGCTTATTCAAGAAACCCCCTCCCGGATTCTCTTCGACAGAGACCGGGTTGTCCTCGAACGCTTCTCTCTTTCCGGCGGAGAAAAAAGGTTTGAGGCCGCCGGAGCACTGGATCTCACCGGCGGGAAAGAGATCGACCTGACTTTGAAGGGAGACCTCGACCTGGAGATGCTCCAGGCATTCATCGCTGGTGCGAGATTGTCAGGCCTCGTCACCTATGAAATCGGTCTGACCGGGAGCCTCACCCGGCCGGAAGCGGCCGGGTTCATCGAGCTTCGCGACGCCGGCTTCGATGGGCCGGAATTCAATCTCAGCCTCAGCCGGTTGAACGGCCGCCTGCTTCTCCAACAGAACCGCCTGGAAGTCGAAGAGCTCAACGGGTTGCTCAACGATGGGAAAGTCAGGGCTGAGGGGAGTCTCGTTTTCGACGGCCTCTCCTTGAAAAATTCCGATCTCCAGATCAGCGGAGAGGATATCTTCGTGCGTTACCCAAAGGGCTTCTTCGCCGAAGCGGATTTCGCGCTCCGGTTCGTTCTCCAGGACGAAAGGCCGACTCTCGGCGGAGTCGTAACCATCCAGGCGGCCCAGTACGTCGAGCCGTTCAATGTCCAATCCGAGTTCTACCGCTATCTCAAGCGCCGGCCCCGCCTCGCCCAAGACGTCGAGCTCCCGCCGCTTTTCAGGCGGCTGGCTTTCGACATCCAGGTGGCCATCCGGGACGGCATCTTCATCCGGAACAACCTGGCCAGGGCCGAGGTCCTGGGAGATCTCAAACTCTCGGGGACACCGCTGCAGCCTGCGCTGACCGGCCGGCTTGTGGTCGGCGAAGGGGGCGAGATCTATTTTTCTCAGACGACCTACCGGATCGAACAGGGCCGGGTCAATTTCGTCAATCCCGGCCGGATCGAACCCGATGTCGACGTGAGGGCGCAAACCCGGGTGGCCGGCTACGACATCCAGCTTCTCCTCAGCGGGACTCCCGACAACTTCTCGGCCGGCCTCACTTCCGACCCGCCCCTCTCCGAGCCCGATATCATCTCCCTGCTGATGACGGGAAAGAGGCTGGCCTATGTTTCCGATGACGTCCTCGGGGCCATCGGCGGGAGGGCTCTTTCCTACCTGGATGACGCCCTTACGGGCAAGCTGGAGAACCTGGCCCAGCAGAAGCTGGGTTTGGACAGCGTCACCATCGATGCCGGCCTCGTCTCGTCGCAGGAGAATCCGGAAGCGCGGCTTACCGTGGGCCAACACATCACTCCCGAGCTTGAGCTCATCCTTTCCCAGAGTCTTAAGAATTCCCAATACACGACGGTGATCCTCAACTACAACCCCCGCCGGGACGTCAACCTCCGGGCCGCCAAGCACGACGACGACTCCTACCGCTTCGACGTTCAGCACGAGGTCCGGTTCGGACTGCCGGGAAAAACGGTCCCGCTGGAGGGAGGGAAGGAAGACCGCGGCCGGCTCGTCAGAAGCCTTGCCGTGGAGGGGAATCTCGGCCTGGACGAGCGAACGGTCCGGCGCAGCTTGAAGCTTTCCCCGGGCAAGCGGTTCGATATCGTCGGGTATCACGACGACCTGGACAGGCTCCGGCGCCTCTATGTAAAAAACGATTACCTGAACCATCGCATCAGCGCTAAAAAAGAAGTGGTGGAAGGCGGGATGGACCTTGTTTACCGGATCGAGTCCGGCCCGAAAATCCTGATCCGGTATGAAGGGGCGGAGATCCCGGCCTCGTTGAAGCGGAAGGTCCGGGCGCTCTGGGCCGGTGAAAAGCTGCGCAGTCTCGCCGGCGACGATGTCCGGGAAGAGATCCGCAGGCACTTTTGCCGCCGGGGATATTATGAGACGGAAGTGAGACAGAAAGAGTCCCCCGGCGCCGGCGGTGAGAGAATCGTGACTTTCCAGGTGATCCAGGGGATCCGCTACCGGAAACTGGAGGTGGATTACAGGGGAGTCAGCTCGCTCTCGCCGGGGTCGCTGACGGGGCTGCTCAGGAAGAGCGGGCTTCTCAATGAGTTCTTCGTCAACCCGGAAGCTGTCAGCAGGGGCCTCGAAGGGTTCTACAGACAGCGGGGCTTTTTGTCGGCGCGGGCCGGGCCTCCGGAGATCGACTTTGATCGCGTCAACAGGACGGCACATGCGACCTTCGCGGTGGACGAAGGGCCCCGCTTCAAGGTGGGCCGCATCGAGTTCCGGGGAAACCTGGGATTGGGTGAGGACGTTTTGGCGGAAACGGTCCGGTTCCGGACAGGCGCGGTCTTCACTCCCGGGGTTTTCGAGGCCTCGCTCGACCGCCTCGGCGAGGTCTATGCCCGGCGCGGGTATAACGAGGCCGAGATAGAGGGGGAGAGCCGGCTGGATGAAGAAAAGGCCGTCGCGGACCTGATCTTCGAGATCGAAGCCGACCGCCAGGATATCGTCGGGAGCATCGAAGTCTCGGGAAATGAAGTGACCCGGGAGTGGGTCGTCTTGAGAGAGCTGGATTTTGGAGAGGGGGACGTTCTCGATCATTATGCCGTCAACAGAAGCCGCAAAAGACTTTATGACCTCGGCATCTTCAGCCGGGTCCAGTTCACCGTGAAGCCGGAGGGGGATGAGGTCGAGGAAGACGCCGGAGCCGAAAGACTCAACGCCGTGAAGGTCGAAGTGACGGAGCTCCATCCTTTTTCCCTGCGTTACGGTCTTCAGTACGACACGGAGACCGAGTTCGGCGTAGCCGGCGAGCTGGTCAACCGCAATGTCCTCGGCGCCGCCCGGCTTGCCGGCGCGAGCTTCAACCTGAACCGGTATGACAAAGGCGCCAAGGCGTTTTTCCGAAGCCAGTATTTCCTGGGGAAAAAGATCAACAGCGAGTTCTTCACTTTTCTCAACCGCAGAATTATGCCGGGCTATACGGTCGACAAGAAGGGCGTCACGCTGCAGCAGCAGGTCAAATTCCTCCAATCCTGGATGCTCTCTTATAACTATACCTTCGAGAGAGACCGGGTATTCGACGGCGCGGCCGTGGAACTCGATGTCCCGGAAGGGACCGTCAGCGTGGGGCGATTGAACGTCACCGTGAGCGCAAATACCCGCGACGATGTCGTCAATCCCAGCCGGGGCACATTTTTTTCTCAGAGCCTGGACTACGCCGCGCCGGCGCTCGGGTCGGAAGTCCGGTTCTGGCGCTATTTCGGCCAGTCCTTTTTCATCCGCCGGGCGGCAGGTCCCGTATCCTACGCCTTGGGACTCCGCCTCGGTCTGGGCAGAGGCATGGGCGGCGACCTGCCTTTGAGCGAACGGTTCTTCGCCGGCGGAGGAACGAGCATCCGGGGATTCGGCTACAACGAAGTGGGGCCGAAGAGCGGGGAGAGCCGGATCCCGCTCGGCGGGGAAGCCCTCTTCATCCTCAACCAGGAACTGCGTTTTCCCGTTTACAAGACGCTCGGCGGCGTGATCTTTCTGGATATAGGGAATGTCTATGCGAGAGTCGAAGATTTCAAACCCAATGATACGCGGGAGACGGCCGGAGTGGGATTGAGATTGGCCACGCCGATTGTGTTGCTCCGTGTCGACTGGGGGTTCAAGCTCGACCGCCGGCCGGGCGAATCCCGGTCGGCCGTCCACTTCAGCATCGGCCAGGCCTTTTAGAAAAAAATGGAATTCGAGGACAGGGCCAAGAGCGTAATCAAGGCGATCCCCCGGGGAAGGGTGGCCACCTACGCCCAGGTCGCCGCTCTTGCCGGGAACCACCGGGCCGCCCGCCAGGTCGTCCGGGTCCTCCACGCGTCCTCCGCTAAGGACCGGCTTCCCTGGCACCGGGTCATCAACAGCCGCGGCGGAATCTCTCTCGAACGGGGGAGGGGCTTCGAGGAGCAGAAGCGCCTGCTCAGCCGGGAAGGTGTACGGGTCGACGATAACGGCCGAATCGAGCTCGACGAATTCCAGTGGGAGCCTGAGGGGAGCCGATCGCAAGCTGAAATGAAATTCCTGCGCGAGCTCGGACGCGGAAAATAGGAACGTTTTCTTTAGTCCCCTTTATTCGTAGCGCAGGCAGTCGGCGGGATTGATCCGGGCTGTCCTCAAGACCTGGAAACTCACCGTCGCCAGCGCGATGGCTACGGTGGCCACGGCGGCGATCAGGAAGACGAGGAGATCGACCTCAGTCCTGTAGACGAAAAGATTCAGGAACTGCCTGGTCGCAAAATAGGCGATCGGGACGGCGATGATGTTCGCAGCCAGGACAGTTACGATGAATTTCCGGGAAAGAAGCGCCAGTATGCCCGAAGCTGAGGCTCCCAGGACTTTCCGGATCCCCACCTCCTTTTTCCGCTGTTCGGTGAGGAGAGATGCCAGGCCGAAGAGTCCAAGGCAAGAAATAAACAGGGCGATCCCGGCGAAGGCGTTCAGGACGCCGTTGATAAAACGAAGGGGGCCGTAAACACGGTTGAATATATCATCGATGAAGAAGTAGTCGAACGGGAAACCGGGAGAGACTTCCTTGAAAACTTGTTCGATAGAAGCCAAAGTTGCGGGGATTTCTTCCGGGCTAATCTTCACCATCATGTCGAAATACCAATCCGGCCGGATGGCCATGACGAGCGGGGAGATCCCGAAAATCAACGGCTTGAAATTGAAATCCTTGACAACCCCGATGATCCGCCCTTCCCGTCCGGCCAGGATGAGCTTCTTGCCCAGAGGTTCATCGAATTCGAGCAGGGGGAGCGCCGATTCGTTGACGACGAAAGCCTCGCTCGCATCCGTCAGAAATTCTTTGGAAAAATCCCGGCCCCTGACGATCTCCAGGCCGAACGTCTCGGCGTAGTCGTGGTCAACGTACAGGAAATTGACTTCGACGGGATTTTCTCGACTCATCCCTTCCCACTCCAGATCGTTGACGTTGAACAGGAGATGGGGCAGGGCGGAGGCGGCTGTCACGTTGAGGACTTTCGGGTTTTGGAGAAGCTTGTCCTTGAACAGGTCGTATTTTTCCCGGAGGACGTCGTTGACCTGGAAACGGATGATCTGCTCCCGGTCAAACCCCAGCTCGGCGTTTTGGATATACTTGAACTGCTTTTGGGCGAAGATCGTCAGGATGATCATGATGACGGCGATGGCGAACTGGCTGATGACGAGGGCCGTCCGCAGGACCGCCGAACGTCCGCCTCTTTGGAACTTGTTCTTGAGGACATGGACGGGCTTGAACGAAGAGAGAAGGATGGCGGGGTAGCCGCCTGCGGAGAATCCTGTGACGAGGGCGACGGCGACAAGGAACAGCAGAGCCGGCAGACTCCCTGAGCCAAGAAGGGAGATCTCCTTCCCCTGGCTCTTGTTATAAAGGGGAATCAGGAGGTCGACGATGAAGACGGCGAGGACGAGCGAGAGAAAGGACAGCCCGACGGCCTCGCCGAGGAACTGGCGGACGATCTCCGGCCGCCGGGCGCCGACCACTTTGCGCACCCCGACTTCGAGAGCCCGGATCGAGGAACGGGCCGTGGTGATGTTGGTGAAGTTGACGCAGGCGATGGCCAGGACGGCCGCGGCGATGAAGGCGATAATCAAGATGATCCGCCGGTCATTGCTTCCGCCATGGGAGAAGGTCAGATGGGCGTCCTGCAGGGGCTGGAGTGAAACCGTGTAGGTGTCGTCGGGATGATGTTTCAAGATGATTCCCGAGATCTTCGGCTCCACTTCTTCCCGCGTCGCTCCGTCGCGAAGGAGGACATAGCCGGCGGTTTCCCTCCACCAGGTCGAGAACTTCTCCCGGCCGCATAGGTCTAGGGAAGCGACGAAATCGAATTGAAGATGGGAGTTGGCGGGGACATTATCTATGATCCCGGTGACGGCCAGGTCTTCGCTCTCGTTCCAGCGGAGCGTTTTTCCCATAGGATCGTCCGCGCCGAAGTACTTGGACGCCATGTCACGGGTGATGACGACATTCCGGGTGCCGGCCAAGGCCGTGGCCGGATTGCCCTTCAAAAAGTCATATGAAAACATGGTGAAGAAAGAGGCGTCGGCCATGAAGAACCGGTCCTCGTAAAATGACTTGTCGCCGTTGCGGACGGCGCTGGGATAGGCGCGGTCGCGGACCCGGACGGTCTCCTCGATTTCCGGGAATTCGCTCTTGAGAATCTGGGGAAGGATATAGGGGGTGCTTGGGAAACCCGGATCGGAGGGGTCGTTGGCGTCGTGCAGGATGAGACGAAAGAGGCGGCCGGAATTCGCGTGGAAGGAATCGTAATGGCTCTCTTCGTAAACCCAGAGTGAGATGAGGATGAAACAGGCCATGCCGACGGTCAGCCCGGAGATGTTGATCAGGGAGTAAGCCTTGTGCTTCCTTATGTTTCTGACAGCGACTTTCAGGTAGTTCCAGAACATGGCGGCTCCAGGAGAATCATCTTACATTCCTCGAGAAGCTCTATGGCAAGATTTGTGCCAATGGAGTTCCTTGTTGGGGCATCTCAAGATAATGACGGCTCAGTCTTGAGAAAGAGGGGAAGCTTCTGCCCGGCTGTTCGTAAGACAAGCCTCAGCCGCAAGGAGGCCGCCGATGTCCGTTTCTGTACACGCCCTGTCCGCCCCCGAACATTCAAATTGGTGACAGTATACTGTGTCCCCGGAATTATGGTGACACTTACCTTAATTCCAAAAGCAAGGATTTATGTCCGTAGTGAGAATTAAGGTAAGTGTCACCATAATTATCCGGCTTCATTTCTTGAT
>JAFGRZ010000038.1 GCA_016934895.1 Candidatus Aminicenantota bacterium | reverse complement strand
TCTTTCAGGAAGTCGATAATTTCTTTGAGCTCTTCCTTGGCCTCTTCGACTCCGGCCACATCCTTGAAGGTGGCCTTTTTCTGCGTTCCGGAGAACAGCTTGGCCCGGCTTTTGCCGAAGGATAAAGCCTTGTTCCCGCCGGCCTGCATCTGCCTCATGAAGAACACCCAGAAGAGAATGAGCAGGATGATCGGGAACCAGGTGAAGAGATAGGAAAACCAGGAGTTCCGGTTGGCGTCGCGGACGGTGATGGCGACCTGGTGCTCACGCAGGATCTTCACCAAATCGTCATACTGGGTGGGGGTTACGGTCTTGAACGTTTCCCCGGTGTCCCTGTACTTGCCCTTGACCTGGTTTCCCGTGATGGTGACCTCTTCCACCCGGTTGGATTCAACGTCGCTCATGAACTGGCTGAAATTCACCTCTCTTTTGGCGAGGCCTGGCGACTGGAGGAGGCTCATGATGGTGATGATGATCACCCCGGCGAATATCCAGAACAGGATATTCTTCATATTTTTATTTCTTTTTCTCGGCATAGTCTTCTTCCTTTTGGACGTTTTATTTTAGCATGTTTCGGCCCGCTTGTTAAGCCGACTTGACCGAGGTGCGATAGCTCCGCAATAGTGTCCCAATTTTCTGCTTAACTAGGGTGTCCATTTTTGAAAGGATGAGGCCATAAAGGGGACCGTCGCCTTGAGCAATCGCGAGAACCATCGCGTCCACGTTTTCAATCCGGATAATGGAGGACAGGACATTCAGGTCAAACGATCGTCGTCGCCGGCTCGCTCATCCGACATAAATCGCGGCCTTGGCATAGTGATAGTCACCATCAGACTTTCTTCCTAAGAGCGACAGCCCCAGGGTGAGCGGGCCGACCCTTCCCAAAAACATGGTCAGCGTGATCAGAATCCTGCCAACGGGTGTCAGGGAAGAGGTGATCCCCATGGAAAGGCCTGTGTTTCCCAGTGCCGAGGAAATTTCGAATATGAGTTGCAGGAACGAGGCTTCTTCTGTGTTGGCCAGGATGACCGCGTCAAAAGCGGCGACGCCGAGGAAAATGAAAAGGATGAAAAAAGCCTTGGAGATTGTCTCATCCGGGATTCGTCTGCCCTGAAAATTAACGTCCTTTTTGCCGTGGAGGAAAGACCAGACGGCCAGAACAAGAGTGCCGAATGTGCTGATCTTGAAGCCTCCTGCCGTGCTCCCGGGTCCGGCGCCGATGAGCATTAAGAAAATCAGGACAAGAAGAGCGGATGGAGCCAGGGCGCCTATATCGACGGTGTTGAACCCGTCCGTCGTCGACGCGGAGATCGCCTGAAATAATGCGGCCAGGATTTTATCTCCGACGCGGAGCCCTCGAAAAGGCTCGACCAGAATGATTGTCACAAAGCTCACCGCCATGATCGAGGCCATGGCCGCGAGCACCAGCCTCGTGTGCGGGGAGAGCCTCCGGGGCCTTTTCTTGGCGATGGCCTTGGAGAGAAATCCCTGCAAGTCGATTAACACAATGAACCCGACTCCTCCGAACAGCGAGAGCAGAGAAATGGTCAAATTGATCGGCAGGTTTTCTTGGAAGGAGACCAGGCTGTCGGAGAACAAAGAAAACCCGGCAGTGCAGAATGCCGAGACCGAATGAAAAACGCTGAGGTAGGCGGCCCTCGCTGGCTCGAGTTCACTATGCCAGGAGAGGTAGAAAATGAGGGCTCCGATGGACTCAAAAGAAAAAGTGGTCAGGATGACGGCCTTAAAAAACCTGGATAGGCTGAGTTCGCCCGCGCCCGATACGGACTCGATGGCCACGACTCTCCGGCTGATGGTCAAGTTCTTCTTCAGCAGGCTGAGCATGAAGACAAAAAAACTCATATACCCGAGGCCTCCGATCTGGAAAATCGCCATGATGATGATCTGTCCGAACGGGGAATAATAGCGGCTGATGTCGACAACGGTCAGCCCGGAGGTGGAAACGGCCGATGTCGCCAGAAACCAAGCGTCGAGGATAGGCTGTCTGGACCCGTCCGCCGTCGCGGCCGGCAGACTCAGGAGGATCGTCCCGATGATGGTGATAAGGAGATAGCCGCCGGCGAGTATCTGGAGCGGTTTTGGTCTGAACGTAGGCTTCATGGGGATTCTCCGTGGTTATTGTGAGGCTTACCTTCATTCTAGACCGAACAGGCGGAAACACAAGTCAAAGAAAGGTAAAAAGAAGGTCAAAAAAAGGTCAAAAAAGGCCGGTGAAAAGAGATATCGGCGGGTCTGACTATTCGGCTTTTAGCCTGTAGCCGACGGCTGGCTCGGTGATGATGAATTCGGGCTTATCCGGGTTCGGCTCGAGTTTTTTTCGGAGATGACTCATGGTCACGCGGAGCAAGTGCTCTGCGCCCTCATGTTCGCCGGGTTCCTTGTTCCAGATCTGCTGGAAAATCATCCGGTGGGTGACGACTTTCCCCGCCCGGAGAGCAAGCAGTTTGAGGATGTCGTACTCAGTCGGAGTGAGGTCAACTTCTTTTCCTCCAACTATGACCAGTCGCCGGGCGAAATCGACGCTGAGCCTTCCAGATTTAAAGAGGGGCTCTTCGTCGGTTCTCGTCGTCCGTCTCAGTACGGCCCTCAATCGGGCATGCAGCTCTTCGATGCCGAACGGCTTGGTGAGATAATCGTCCGCGCCCTTGTCAAGGGCTTCGATTTTGTCCTCCTGCCGGTCGCGGACCGAGAGGATGATGATCGGGACCTGGCTTTGTTTCCGTAATTCCTCGATGACCACGAGGCCGTCGATAACGGGCAAGCCCAAGTCCAGGATTACGACATCAGGCTGGAATGAAGTGACCGCCTCGACAGCCTGAGCGCCGCTTTCTATGGTCAAGGCCTGGTATCCGCATGATGTGAGAGAGACAGACAGGAATCTCCGGATGGACCTGTCGTCGTCTACGACCAGAATCCTTAGACTTTCGGAATGCTCATTCTTGGACATCTTGGCTCCGGTCGTAAGCCGGGAATGTCAGATGAATCAGCGTTCCTCCCCCGGCTCGGTTTTCCGCGCGGATCGTGCCGCCATGGGCTTCAATGATTCCTTGGCAGACCGAAAGGCCCAGTCCCGTCCCCCGCCGGCTTTGGGGGCGCGCAACGAAGCAAAACTTATCAAAAACGCGTCTCAAGTCTGACGGAGGAATCCCGATGCCTCGGTCGCCGATGCCGATTTCGACGTCTCCCCCCTTCCATCGTGCCCAGATATCGATTCTTTTATCCGCACAAGAGTACTTGACCGCGTTGTCGAGAATATTGGTGATCACCCTGAGAAGCAGAGGAAAATCGATTTCAACCTCAGGAAGGTCATCCGGGATGACCGTGGAAACCTGGAAACCCCGGAGAGCCTTCTCCATTCGTTCGAGCGCCGTCCCCACGAGCTCTTGAACGTCAACCGGTTTGCGCAAGATGTTCAACGCCCCGGCCTCTACCCGGGCCATGTCCAACAGGTCTCCGACCAGCTGATTGAGTTTTCCAGCCTCCTCGGCCGCCGTCTCCAGCAGGGTGTTCTTGCTTTCTTCATTGAGTCCTGGGGTTCTGAGGAGAGTGCTCAGTGATCCGGAGATGGCCGCCAGGGGCGTGCGGAAGTCGTGCGATATGGAATTCAGGAACGCGGTCTGCAATTTCTCGGCCTCCCTTAAGAGCTTTGCCTGGCCGGCTTCCTCGGCCAGCTTAAGGCGCTCCAGAGCGAAGGCAATCTGGTTGACGGACGTTTCCAGAAAGCGGCGTTGCTCGGAAACCGGTGTGTACGTTTGCTCGATGAACCTCAATCCCAAGACGCCCAGCACCTCTTGTGTCGTCCTCAGCGGGAGATAAAAGACTTCAGCCGGTGACACCGTCGCCGGACTCCAGCCTAAGGGCTTACCGCCGAGGTAGCATTCCCGGGCTGCCCGGCGTGCGGCTTCATCCAGTGGAAATGAAGGAGTCGCCGCGGCCAGCTTCAGCTCATCCCCGGAAGGGACAAAGATCGCCGCCTCGGCCCGGAAGGCCTCCCGGAGATGCCGGAGGGAGAGTGCGTACAGGGCTTCGAATTCGCTGGCCTTTAAGAGGTCTTTGCTCAGGTTGTAGAGGGCGAGGGCCTGGGCTTCCCGGTGCCTGGCCGCTTCAGCCCGCTCCTTTGCCTTGAGGGCCAGGTTGCTGATCACCAGTCCGACGATGAACAGGGTGGCGAAGGCGATGAGATATTGCGCGTGAGCAACGGTCAATGAATATTGCGGCGGAACGAAGAAAAAGTCGAAGACAAGAACGCTGAGCACGGAGGCGGCCAATGACGGTCCTTTTCCCCACTTGATCGCCGTGATCACGACGACGAGGATGTAGAGCATGGCCAGGTTGGTCAAAGCAATCGTGTGCTGGAGAAAGCTCCCCAATAAAGAGGCAACAAGAATCATCAGGACGCTTTTAAGGTAGTTCATCGGTCGCCGGGACCCGCTGAATTCTGGGTTTTTCGTCTATGATCGTACCCCCGGCGGAGGAATGATGTCAAGGCGCCCTGAGCTGGACCAGGCGTCCCATTCTTGACATGGTGCAGACGATAAGATAAACGAGGGAGGAGAGGAACGGTTTGAGCCTCCACCCGGTCGACCT
>JAFGRZ010000220.1 GCA_016934895.1 Candidatus Aminicenantota bacterium | reverse complement strand
GCTGGAAACTGGTTTACACCCGGCAGGCGCAGAAGGATGCCAAGAAGTTGGCTGCGGCTGGGCTGAAGGACAGAGCCATCGGACTGCTCGAAATCCTGGAACGCAATCCGTACGAGAGTCCCCCGCCTTATGAAAAGCTGAAGGGTGATTTGGCAGGGGCTTGTTCAAGACGAATAAGCGTTAGGCATCGTTTGGTTTATCAGGTCCTCGATAAGCAAAAAATAGTCAAGATCATCCGGCTCTGGACCCACTATGAATAGGGAGGGGACTAGTCAGGATCTGGCTGGGCTTAAGCATTAACCTTCGTCTCCTGGGGAATTTACCTCAGATCCTTATTAGGGTATCATTGTGATCCGGTCGCGCCCGTAGCTCAGTGGATAGAGCGGTGGACTTCGAATCCAAAGGTCGGGGGTTCAAATCCCTCCGGGCGCGCTTCCTGATAACCGCTTAATCATCTATCCCCGAGCTTTCTTAAAGCAGATACCCGAGCCATAGCAGCAGTCAACGCGTATAATAGGGGAGTATGATGAACGCGCAAAGGAAGAAACCGATGGACAATACGCGAAGGAATCTTCTTTTTTTCGGAACGCTGTTGCTTGGGCTGGCAGCATCCCCCCTCGGCGCCCAGTTCAGCTTCACTCCCAGGCCCGCTCCCGAAGCAAAATGGTTCCCTGTCACCGAGTTTGGCGCCGTGCTCACCCTAAACAGGGTAGAGGCCTCGGCCCGCGAGCAGCTCCTCAACTGGGAATTGGGCCTTATGGGGAACCTCAGCCGCCGCCATAGCCTCGGCGGCACGCTCTTCATCTCCTACAGCAAGCATGCCGAGATCTACGCCGGCCCGAAGCTCCGCTACCGCTATTGGATTAATCCGACCGTCAGCATCGAGGCAGGTGCCGGCCCCATCTGGCGTCTCAGCTACATCGAAAGCGGCACCTGGCTCTCCGGCCAGATCGGCCTGAATTATCGCGACCTGGCATGCGCCTTCCTCCAGTTCGACTTTTTCGAGGAGACCATCGCCTCTGCCGGCCTCAAAGTCGGCCGCCGGCCCGGCGCCATCCTCTCCGCCCTCGCGGCCGGGGTCGTGGGCATCCGCTATCTCATAAGTCTGATGGATTAGGCCTTGACTGGAGGCCGGGTTTTTAATATATAGGATTTAACCCGGTTTCCGCCCGGAAAATGCATGGTCAGAAATTCGTGCCGTCTGGCGACTAAATAAAGAGGGTAGCATCATGAGCAGAATTCTACTCGTGGATTTCAAGGAAAGCGAATCCCGGCAACTCCAGGAAAGAAAATTCGACCTCGAGCTCAGGGAGACCAACTGGAAGTCGGGCCGGGCGGAGAGTCTGCGCCCGCCCCAGGGTTGCCGGGTTGTCCTCTATCAAGCCAATGTGAAAAACGAGCCCGCCGGGCTCCATGAGGACGACGCCGCCGAGTTCGAAAGAATGGTCGAGGACGGCGGCGCGGTCATCTGTTTCATCGGCGACTGCCGCGAATTTCATATCACCGGCCTTGTCGGTGACATCCCCCATCTCCGGTTCGAGGCGAACGAACTGCCGGACAAGATCCTTGCAGTCCAGGATGAACCGTTCAGCAGCATCTTTTCGCGCTACAGAGCCTTTATCTCCCATGCTTTCGAGCTCTTCCCCGAGGAAAACAACCTCGGCAAGGTCATCCAGCTCAGTGAATGGGATCCGCCCGGAGAGGGCGAGCTCCTTGTTCTGGCCGAAAGCATCCGGAAACGCCCGGTGTCCGTGATGCTTCGCAAGGGCAAGGGATTTTATCTTTTGCTTCCTTGGTTTGGGGAAAAGAACATCGAAGTGGCCGCCTTTGTCCTGGATCGCGTGCTCCCCGAGCTGGCTCCTCAACTGACGGCCCATGAAGAAGATGCTTGGCTGGATTCTTATGATTACATTTTTCCCGCCCTCGTTGATGTTTTCAAACAGATGGAGGATGAGAACGTCCGCCACCGCCAGACCATGCGCGAGCTGGAGGGAAAGATCGACGAGATCAAAGCGGCCGAACAGGAGCCGTTCAATCAACTGCTTATTGCCGAAGGCAAGGATCTCCAGCAGGCCGTGATCAAGGCTTTCCGGTATCTCGACTGGACCAATGTCGTCGACGTCAACGAATACTGGAAACGCGTCATCCGGGTCCGGGAAGAAGACATCTGGCTTTTGGAGGGGAACGAGGAGTCTGTCGAAACGCTCATCCGGGATGCGCCGATCACCATGATCATGGTCAGAAGCGGCAAGACCGGGGCGGCGGAAGAGGATTGCCTGCTGCTCCAGCGGTTCAAGGGCCGGCGCATGCAGGAATTCAACAATACCAGGATGAAAGCCCTCCTCATCGGCAATTATTTCATCCAGACCGAAGCCAAATTGAGGGAGGTCCCGTTTTCCGAAAACCAGATCGGCGAGGCGGCCAAGGACGGCAACGGACTGCTGACCACCTATGAGCTTTTCAAGGCCGTCAAAGCCGAAAAAGAGGGCCGGATCACCAAGGAAGACATCCGCCAACAGTTGGTTGATAAGGTCGGCCTGATCACATTCGATTATTGAGTCATCGCCCCCGGCGAGACCGCTCCGCAGACAATGAACACACCGGAATTTTCCCCCCGGAAGATAGCCGACGAGTGCATCCGCCGTCTCAAAAAGCTCGCCGATCCGCTCAAAGCCGCGGGCGCCCAAAGGTATTTCAAGGAAGAGGCCCAATTTTTGGGCATTTCTTCACCCGACCTGAGGGAGCTCGGCAGACACATCTATGAAAAGATTAGGGCAGACTGGGGCATCAAAGAGGCGACGGATTTCTGCTCTATCATGTTGAGAAATCCCTACCATGAAGCCAGGGGTCTCGGCATTTTAATCTTTGAAAGATACCGGAAAGACTTCCCGACATCGGTTTTCGCGACGGTCAAACGCTGGCTTGAAGCCGACTTTTGCGACACCTGGGCGCTGGTCGATCTTCTCTGTCCGAACTCGATGGGAGCGCTGCTCGAAAAATATCCGGACCTGCTCAAGGAGATGAGGGGGTGGACGAAATCGCCGAACCGCTGGGTCCGCAGGGCTTCGATCGTCTCGTTCATCAAGCTGGCCAAGAAGCCCGCATACCTCGACGCCATCTATGAGATCGCCGGCTCCCATTTCGCCGATCCCGACGACCTCATCCAGAAGGCCAACGGCTGGCTTCTGCGCGAGGCCGGGAAGGCGGATATGGTGAGGCTGGAGAGATTCCTGCGCGGGCGCGGCCCCTCCATCCCGCGGACGACCCTCCGCTACGCCATCGAGCGTTATCCCGAGGCGAAAAGAAAGGCCCTCCTCCTGGGCACCAAGTAGTCTCAAACAGCTAAAATAGCCGCCAAGCAACAAGCCTCGGATATTCATTGAATTCAGGTTGTCTCTGAACGGTCAATCTGATATATTCCTGACTGTCTAACACTTTCCTGGTTTCCGGCATGCGAAATCCGGGGACATGATCCGGAAAATCGGGACATGACCCATTTCTCCGGAAATGGGATCGTGTCCTGCAAATTTTCCGGTCACGTCCCCATTTCGCTCTTGTCGTTCGCCAAAAAGTGTGAGACGGTCAGGATATATTCTGACTTCAGTTTGCGCCATGCTTAATGACTGAACGCCGGGAGGTTTTCCGATGAAATTCGCCGCCAAGATCGCATCTCTTTCCTTTTTGTTCCTTTCTTTGCTGGTCCTGAACGCCTATGCGCCCGAGGAAGCGCGCCTGCTCCGCTTTCCGACCGTCTCCGACGACCAGATCGCCTTCAGCCATGCCGGGGATCTCTACTCCGTCCCGCTTTCGGGCGGGATCGCCCGGAAGCTGACCACCCACGAGGGATACGAGTCCTTCGCCCGTTTTTCTCCGGATGGCCGGCACATCGCCTTCACCGGCGAATACGACGGCAACCGCGAGGTCTACCTGATCCCGGCCGAAGGGGGAGTCCCCAAGCGCCTGACCTACACTCCGACCCTCGGCCGCGACGACATCTCCGACCGGATGGGGCCGAACAACCTGGTCATGGGCTGGACGAGCGACGGCAAGAGCGTTGTCTTCCGCTCGCGGATGCGGGAATGGAACGACTTCCTCGGCCAGCTCTATCTCGTCCCCGCGGAAGGCGGAATGCCCGCTCAGCTCCCGCTTCCCCGGGGCGGCTTCTGCTCGTTCTCGCCCGACGGGAAAAGGTTGGCCTACAACCGGATCTTCCGCGAATTCCGCACCTGGAAGCGTTACCGCGGGGGCATGGCCGACGACATCTGGATCTATGACTTCGAAGCGAAAACCACCGAAAGTATCGCCGCCAGCCCCGCCCTGGACATCATCCCCATGTGGAGCGGCGACACGATCTACTTCCTGTCCGACCGGGACGAGAACAAGCGGATGAACCTCTATTCCTATGACCTTTCAACCAAAGAAACGAAAAAGCTGACCGATTTCACGGACTTCGATGTCAAATTCCCTTCGCTCGGCCCGAAGGCCATCGTCTTCGAGAACGGCGGATTCATTTACCGCTTTGACCTGGCCTCCGGCCAAGCGGCCAAGGTCCCGGTCGTAATCGCCGACGACCTCCTCTCCGGCCGGACGCGGCTGGCCAAGGTCGCGGACAAGGTGACCAACTTCGAGATCGCTCCCGACGGCAAGCGGGCCCTCTTCGGGGCGCGCGGCGACATCTTCACCGTCCCCGCCAAGCACGGCAACACCCGGAACCTCACCCGGACTCCCGGCATCCACGAACGGAACTCCAAGTGGTCGCCCGACGGCCGCTCCATCGCCTTTGTCTCCGACAAGAGCGGCGAGGACGAGATCTACATCATGCCCCAGGACGGACAGGGCGAGCCGCTCCAGCTCACCAGGAACGCCGACACCTATAAATACCAACTCTTCTGGTCGCCCGACGGCAAGAAGATCATGTGGGACGACAAGCTGCTCCGGCTGAACTATATCGATGTCGCGACCAAAGAGGTCCTCACGATCGCCAAGGGGGATATCGGCGAGATCATGACCTTCGTCTGGTCGCCGGACAGCCGCTGGATCGCCTACGCCAAGCCCGAGGCCGCGGGGGAGCCGAAAGTCTATCTTTATTCCCTCGCCGACAAAAAAACGTTCGAAGTGACGGACGGCTGGTACGCGTCTTACAATCCCTGCTTCAGCACGGACGGAAAGTACCTCTTTTTCGTCTCCGACCGGGATTTCAACCCCATTTTCAGCCGGACGGAATACAACTTCGCCTACGGCGCCATGTCCCGGCTCTACCTCGTCACCCTGGCCGCCGACACGAAATCGCCCTTCGAGCCGAAGAGCGACGAGGTGGAAGTGAAGAAGGAGCCCGAAAAACCCGCCGCCAAAACGGAAAAGAAGGCGAAACCGGAGGAAGCAAAAGCCGACGAAGCCAAAAAGGAAGTGATCCTCAAGGTCGACCCGGAGGGGCTCAAGTCCCGCCTGGTCGGACTGCCCGTCGAGGTTTCCAACTATGGAAGCATCGCCTCGGTCGGCGACATCGTCTACTATCTCAAGAGAGGGGACCGGGACCGGCAGACATCCCTCATGATGTACGATCTCGCCGAAAAAAAAGAGACCGACCTGGGCGCGGTCAACGGCTATGAGATCTCGGCCGACCAGAAAAAGATGCTGGTGGCCAAGGACGACGCCTACGCCATCATCGACCTGCCGAAAGCGCCCGTCAAGGTCGAGGAGAAGCTCGACCTCTCCGCTATGGAAGTGGGGCTTGACCTCAAGGCCGAATGGAAGCAGATCTTCGAGGAAAGCTGGCGTCAGATGAAATATTTCTTTTACGCGCCGAACATGCACGGCGTCGACTGGCCGGCCATGAGGGAGCGTTACAGGCCCCTGGCCGAAGCCGCCAACCACCGGGCCGACCTGACCTACGTCATCGGCGAGATGATCGGCGAGCTGAACACCGGCCACACCTATGTCGGAGGCGGGGAGATGCCGGCGCCGCCCAAGGTCAAGGTCGGGATGCTGGGCGCCCGATTCGAGCGGGATGCCGCGACCGGCGCATACAAGATCACGAAGATCCTGCGCGGCCAGAACTGGAACCGGACGCTCCGCTCGCCCCTGACCGAGATCGGCGTCAACGTCAAGGAAGGCGAGGTTATCGTCGCCATAAACGGCGCTCCCGCGAACGCGTTCAAAGACATCCACGAAGCCCTTCTCAACCAGGTGGGAAGACAGGTCACTCTCAAGGTCAACGCCCGCCCGGAGGAGAAAGGGAGCCGGGATGTCGTCGTCGTCCCCATCGAAAACGAACAGCCGCTCTATTATTACACGATGGTCCAGGAGAACATCGAGAAAGTGGACAAGGCGACCGGCGGACGGGTCGGCTACATCCACATCCCCGACATGGGGGTTCCCGGGTTGAACGAGTTCGCCAAGCACTACTATCCCCAGCTCCGGAAAAAAGCCCTCATCATCGATGTCCGCGGCAACGGGGGGGGGAGCGTCTCGCCGCTCATCATCGAGCGGCTGAGGAGAGAGATCGCCATGTACGAGATGTCGCGCGACACCATCGCCCGGCCCGATCCCGACGGCCTTTTTCTGGGACCCATGGTCTGTCTGATGAACGAGTTCTCGGCGTCCGACGGCGACATCTTCCCCTACCGCTTCAAGCGCTACGGGCTCGGGAAGCTCATCGGCAAAAGGACCTGGGGCGGGGTCGTCGGCATCCGGGGCCCGCTGCCCCTCCTCGACGGCGGCCAGATCTTCAAGCCGGAGTTCGCGCCGTTCGGACTGGACGGAAAATCCTGGATCATGGAGGGCGCGGGCGTCGAGCCCGATATCTTCGTGGACAATGATCCGGCCAAGGAATTCGCGGGAATCGACGAGCAGCTCAACAAGGCCGTCGAGGTGATCCTGGAAGAGCTCAAGACCCAGGAAGTGACGATCCCGCCGGTCCCGCCGTATCCGGTGCGGGTGAAGTGAGGGAAGACGCGATGACGGAGAAAGCCAAAGTCGCTTGTCCCCGCTGCGGCGCGACCAACGCCTTCCCCTTGGAAGCCGCCGAAGCGGGGAAGAAAGTCGTCTGCGGACGCTGCCGGACGCCCCTCCCGGCTCCGGGCAGCGTCCTCGAGCCTTCCGAAGAGGATCTGATCACCCTTTTCCAGAAATCCGGCCTCCCGATCCTGGTCGATTTTTACTCGCTGTCCTGCGCTCCTTGTCTGATGATGCACCCGATCCTCGAGCGCCTGGCCAAACGGCGGGCCGGTGAGATCATGGTCGTCAGGGTGAACACGGACCGGATTCCGAGGCTCGCCGCTCAGTTCGGAATCCAGGCGGTCCCCACGTTCGTCATCCTCTCCAGGGGAAGTGAAAGAGGCCGGACGAGCGGCGCTATGCAGGAAGCGGACTTTTCCCTCTGGGTGGCCAGCCGGTCCTGAGAAATCGAAGGATCGAGAGGAAGGGGAAATGCCGAAGAGGGGACTCGAACCCCTACTCCCGTATGCCAGGAACTAGCCCCTCAAGCTAGCGTGTCTACCAATTCCACCACTTCGGCAATCACGCGGGAGGTTGTCCCGGTATTCTATCTATCGATATCCGGGGAGGTTTCTTTCTT
>JAFGRZ010000219.1 GCA_016934895.1 Candidatus Aminicenantota bacterium | reverse complement strand
TTTTTATTTTTTGGGGGATATCCCTTATAATCGAACGGGTCGAACATTATGGATAAAACACTGAGAGTGATCGAAGAGATGGCCCGCCTGGGGATTATCAAGGCCTATGCGATCGGGGGCGGGATCGCAGCGACCTATTACATCGAACCCGTCCTGACCTATGACCTGGATGTTTTCTTCGCTCCCGTCAGGGAGGGGGTCGATGTGTTGGCCCCGATCTACGAGTATTCCAAGGAGAGAGGGTACGTTTCGGAGGCGGAAGCGATCCTCATCGAAGGCTTCCCCGTACAGTTCATCCCGGCCTATAATGAGCTCGTTCGCGAAGCCGTGGCTGACGCCGCGATCCTTCAATACCGCGATGTCAAAGCCAAGGTCGTCAAGGCCGAATACCTGGTGGCCATTGCCCTTCAGACCGGACGGGCAAAAGACAGGGAACGAGTCGTCAGGCTTTTGGAAGAGGCCCGCCTCGACAGGGCTTTCCTTGAAGGAATTCTCGAAAAGCATGGACTGGCCGGAAAGCTTAAAAAACTGGAAAGTCTCCTCCATGAAGAATAGACCCGCTGAGCTTGTTTTCCGGAAAAAGCGCGAGCGCCGGCGCGCGTTGGCCAAGCTGCCCTTCGAGAAAAAGATCGAGATCGTCGTTGAGCTTCAGAAAGCGGCCCAGGGGATTCGCCAAGATCCTCGCCACAAGGCATGGCCGCTTTAGAACCAAGAATAAGAAGGTCCTTTTGTGCTGCGCAGGTCGGATAACCGTTCAAGCGTTGATTTAGCCTCACCCCATCGTTGAGGAGGATAAATCGGGGGCCGTCGGATGTCATAATGGAGTTCAAATCGAATGGCTTTCCGGCCTTGAGCAGGGCATCCACGAGCTGCATCACCTGGGTGGGGTGGACGTTGTCGTCCACGGCGCCGTGCTGGGTCAGCAGCCGGCCTTTCAGGTTCTTGACAGAGTTGAGCGGGTTGGCCTTTTCGTAGCCCTCGGGATTGTACTGGGGAAGCCCCATGTCCCGTTCGGTGTATATGGTGTCGTAGTTCCTCCAGTCAACACCGGGGGATCCCGCGACCGCCACGTGAAAGTGTTCCGTCGCTTTCAGCCGGGCCATGATGGACATGTCGCCGCCGTGGCCGCGGACGATTGACAATCATTCGCGTTTCCGCCATGCTTGTGCGGCCGGCCATGTGGCAGGCGGGGAATCGTCATTTAAGACTCAAAGAAAGAGACGGAACATACCGCTCTGACAATGAGGAGAGAACAATGAAAAAAAGAACATCCGTCATGTTGTTGGCGGCGCTGGCCGGGCTCTTGATCATGCCGTGTTGCGAAACGCTGGACCAGATCACCCGGACTCTCCTGAGCCTGAGACGTCTGCAATTCAAGCTCGACGGAGTTCGCGATTTCAGCCTTCTCGGCATCAATCTCGCCGGGAAATCCGCCCTGACCGATTTCTCGGCCGCGAACGCGCTAGAGCTCGTCCAGGGATTCCGTTCTCAATGGCTGCCGGCTGAACTGACGTTGGACATCCTGGTCCAGAATCCCAACGACGGGACCGGAGGCTCGACGAAGGCGACTTCGACGCTCACCAGTCTCGAATCGCGTCTGCTCATCGACGGGACGCCCACCGTCTACGGGAATATCGACCAGCCCATCGAAGTCCCCGGCACCGGGCAGGCGACGACGATCCCGGTCCGGATGTCGATCGACCTGTATGAATTTTTCGGCCGGCAGGGCTACGAAAAAATCATCGGCCTGGCTTTGGCCATAGGCGGAAAACACAAAGATATGTCCCGGATCTCTCTCGACGCCCAGCCCAGCGTATCGACCCCGTTCGGAGAGATCGTCTATCCGGGACGGATCACGATCGTCGAAAAGGAATTCAGATACTAGATCCGGGCCGGTCACCTGTCGCTTTTAAGGCATCCGCAGAGCGTTTCGCTTGTTTCAAGGAGCGCCTGAGAAACGGACTAAAAGGTGAAAAAAAGGGAGTGGCCTTAAGTGTCGGCGAGAATCCGGTTGAATTGGGACGCGGTTTCGGCCGATAATGGGGCCTGATGAACCGAAAAAAAAGATGCCGGGCAGGCGGGCTGGTACTGCTGTTCCTGGCCGGCGTTCTGAGCGGCTGCGGCTCCGGGGTCAAGATCCCGTCTCCCGATCATATCATCATCTTTGCGATCGACGCCGTGCGGCCGGACCATCTCGGATGCTACCGCTCCTCCAAAAACGTCTCGCCCAACATCGACCGGCTGGCAGAACAAGGCGTGGTTTTTCTGAATGCCTACGCCAACGCTCCCTGGACCAAGCCGTCGGTCGCCTCCATTTTCAGTTCCATGTATCCGAATGTCCACCGGACGGTCGACCGGGATCACTCCCTGCCCGAGGAAGTCCGGACCATGGCCGAGATGCTGAAGGAGCGGGGGTATTTCACCGGCTTTCTCAACGGCGGCAATCCCCTCATCCATCAGTTCCGCTTCGACCAGGGATTCGATTTCTATGAATACAGCGACAGCCTGGACTCGGCCGAGGTCGTAAGGAGCCTGCCTTCGCTTCTCTCCCTGGCGCAGGGGAAGAGACTCTTCGCCTACATCCATCTGATGGACACGCACCTGCCCTATCACCTGCACGACGGAAACCGCGCGTTGGCCGACCGGGCTCCGCGCAATTATGTGCCCGGCGGGTTCGTACGGGAGGACGTCTGGAAGGCGACCGCCTCGGGGGAGCTGACCGGCGAGGAAAAAGCCTATCTCACCGCCCTCTACGACGAGCAGATCCGATACAGCGACAAATCGATCGGGGAGATGACGGCGGCGCTGGAGGCGGCCGGTTTCCTCGA
>JAFGRZ010000218.1 GCA_016934895.1 Candidatus Aminicenantota bacterium | reverse complement strand
GCCATCCTGGCGGGACAGGTGGGGATCGCCGGGAGCAGCCGGATTGGCAAAAGCGCCGTCCTCGCGGGTCAGGTCGGAGTGGCCGATCACCTGAGCGTGGGGGATAACGTCATCGCTGTCGCTCAGACGGGCATCGCTCGGGACGTTCCGGCCGGGGCCGTGGTCGGGGGGACGCCCGAGCTGGACGTTCGCGACTGGAGGAAGGCCTCGGTCCTTCTTCCCCGGTTATACGACCTGCTCAAGGATATGAAAAGGCTCAAAGCCCGGGTCGAAGAACTCGAGAAGCGAGTCAAGGAAGACAAGTCGACCACAGATTGCCGATAAAAACAGAAGTCGTTGATTGACATGTCATTGCGAGGAACGGAGTGACGAAGCAATCTCACGAAAGAGGGAGATCGCCATGCTCCGCTCGCTATGACAACGTTAACATGCTTAATGCGTCTATATTAGCCTAGGGATTCCAGATATTCGTTAACCGAGAGGGCGGCGCTGACTCCGGCGCCGATGGCGGTGGCCACCTGCTTGGGACAGGCGCCGGCCACGTCCCCGGCGGCAAACACACCGGGCTGGTCGGTGGCCATCCGGAAATCCACCTTGACTTCCCCCCATTCGTTCAATCCGATGACTCCCTTGAGGAATTCAGTATGGGGATCCATGCCGATCGAAATGAACAATCCGTCGAGCGGGAGCGGAAAGGTCTCGTCCTCCTTGACGTTCCGGACCATGACGCGCTCAAGATGGCTTTCCCCTTCGGCCGATTCCAGGACGCAATTCCAGAGGACTTCGACTTTGAGGTTGCTGAGCACCCTCTCCTGAAGAATCTTGATGGCCCGGAACCGGTCCCGGCGATGGACAACATACAGCTTCCGGCAAAACTTGGCCAGAAGGACAGCCTCGGTCAGGGCATTGTCCCCACCTCCGACAACGGCCACCACGGCGTCGCGGAAGAAAGGCGCGTCGCAAGTGGCGCAATAAGAGATCCCTTTGCCGGTCAATCGCGCCTCATTGGGGATGCCCAGTTTTCGGTAGGAAGCCCCCGTAGCAATGATCACCGCCCGGGCGGCGTACTCATTGTTTTGTCCGGCGACCACCCAGGCGGCCTCTTGGCGGCGCAAGGTCCGGGCTTCGTCCGTTACGATCGCCGCCCCGAACTTCTCAGCCTGCTTCCGGAAATTCTCCACCAGCTCGAATGGAGCGATTCCCTCCGGGAAGCCCGGGTAATTCTCCACCCAGTCGGTCATGAGGATCTGTCCCCCCGGGATCGCCTTCTCCAGGACGAGGGTGTTGAGCCGCGCCCGGCCGGTGTACACAGCGGCGGCCAGGCCGGCCGGTCCGGCGCCGACGATCACGACATCATAAGAGGGCCCGGCGCTCATAGATGCTTGGATACAACCTCGAGGATCCTATTTTTCGACTGCACGCCCACGATCGTCTCCTTCAGTTCGCCCCCCTTGAAGAGGAGGAGCGTGGGGATGCCGCGGATGCCGTATTTGGCGGGAATATTCATATTCTCGTCGACGTTCATCTTGGCCACCTTGAGCTTTTCATGGTGGTCGGCGGCGATCTCTTCGACCGCCGGAGCGATCATCAGGCAAGGAGCGCACCAAGCGGCCCAAAAATCGACCAGGGCCGGAAGCGGCGATTTCAAGATTTCTTCCTCGAAACTGGTGTCGGTGACGTTAAAAATATCAGCAGCCAAGTCAACCTCCTTGTTTGATTTCCAGAGCTTTGCGATAGAGCCTCGCATAACCGCGCGCCGTCTCTTCCCAGGAGTGGCTTTGGCGCATGCCTTCTTCCATAAGCCTCTGCCAGAGAACCGGCTTTTCCCCGTAGCAGGCGACCGCCCGCTTGACGGCCCCGAGCAGCGATTCGGCCGTGGGATCACGAAACACGAAACCATTGCCCGAACCGGTTTTCAGATTGACCCGGCGCACCGTCTCCTTCAATCCGCCGATGGCCCGGGCGACCGGCACCGTCCCATATCGGAAGGCGATAAAAAGGTTGAGCCCGCTGGGCTCGCTGAGCGAGGGGAGAAGCAGGATATCGGAGCCGGACATGATCTTGTGGACGAGGACCGGATTCGACTCGAAACGGAAGATGACCCGGCCCGGAAAGCGGCGGGCGGCGGCCGCAAATTCCTTTTGAAACCGTTCCTCCCCCTCTCCGCAGACAATCACCCCGGCTCCAAGCCCGATGATCCCCTCCAGGGACCGGGCCAGGATATCCGCCCCCTTGTAGCGTGAGAGGTGGGCGACGAAGGCCAGCACCGGACTTTCCGGGAGCAGCGAAAAGCCCATCGCTTCGATGAGTTCCCGCTTGCAGGCCGCCTTTCCTTCCAAGTTCCCGGGCCCGAAACGGGCGGCAATGTAAGGATCATTCTCCGGATCCCAATCCTTTCGGTCCAAGCCGTTGCGCACGCTGCTAAAAAACTTTTTTCGCCTCCTCAGGATGCCGCCGAGCTCAAATCCTCCCCCCCGGCTCAGGAGCTCCTTCTCGTAGGAGGCACTGACGGTATTGATCAGATCGGCGTAGACGGCGCCCGCCTGGAGAAAATTGAACTTGCCGTTCAGGGAGATCAGCCGCGGATCGAAGAAATCCCAGTTTAATTCTGTGAGGGCCAGGCTTTCCGCCGGAAACTCGCCCTGAAAGGCCGCGTTGTGGAGCGTCAGCACGGTGGCCACGGACCTGAGGGCCGGGTCGGCCCTGTAGTGAGACCGCAGGAACACAGGGATCAGCGCGGTCGGCCAATTGTTGCAGTGGAGAACATCGACAGGTGGTCCGCCCTGACGCAAAAATTCGAGCGCCGCCCGGCTGAAAAAGACGAACCGTTCATCGTTGTCGAGATAGTTTCCCGTCGGCGGGCCATAGATATTCTCTCTTAAGAAATATTTTGGATTGTCTATCAGGAAGATTTCGTAACCCTTCTGTTCGGCTCTGAACACGGAAGCCTTGACCTTCTCTCCGTCCAACGGGACGGCCAGATCGGTCTTTACGATGACGGCATCCAGCGAGGCGATCTGAGGCGTGCTATACTTGGGCAGGATCAGGGAGGCTTTGACCCCCAGGGAAGTGAGATGGCTGGGAAGCGCCGCGCAGAATTCGGCCAACTCGCCGGACCGGGCGAACGGCGCCGCTTCCGGGGTGATCAAAGTGACTCGCATGGTTTCTGTCATCGGGACGATTCATATTAATGGCGGGGCCCCAAATTGTCAAACGAGGCTCGGGGGTAGTCTCTCGAAACCGCGCCCGTTTTCCTCGCTAAGTTAACGAACGGGCTGACGAACCAATACCCCGAGCCTTTTAAGGCGTGGCGGCCCAGCCGAGTTTTTCCTTGAGCAGGTCGAAATAGTTCCTCTTTGGAGAGGAAATGAGGCTGAGCTCGAAAGCGGCCTTTTCGATCTCAACGACATCGTTCTTTCCCAGCGATATTCCTCTCTGCCCGTCCAGGGTCAGATAGACCTCCTCACCCGCCGTCAGGAGCTGGATCCTAATCCGGGAATTCAGGGAAATGATCATGGGCCGGAAGGACAGGGTGTGGGGACAAATCGGCGCCAGAACAAGGGCCGGAACATACGGCTGCACGATCGGACCTTGTGCGGAGAGGGAATAGCCGGTCGAGCCGGTCGGCGTGGCCACGATCAACCCATCGGCCTTGAGGGCGGCGATCTCCTTGTCATCGATCCAGATGCCGATCTGGATCATCCGGGCGACGGCGCCCTTGTTGATAACCACATCATTGAGGCAGTAGTAGGTCTTGCCGCGACAGCGGGCCTCGAGGAGCCGCCGGGGACTGAGAACCCCGTTCTTTCCTTGGATAAATGAATCCAGGGTGATATAGATTTCGTCGGTCGGCACCTCGGTCAGAAAGCCGAGGCGGCCCAGGTTGACACCCAGGACCGGAACATGGCTCTGGGCGGCCAGATGCGCGATGCTGAGAAGAGTGCCGTCCCCCCCCAGGACGATCATCAGGTCCACCCGGGCCGGCAGCTCTTCGCGCGGCAGCCCATCCTTGAGGAGCAACTTCCGGGCGGCGACGTCTTCGAGGAGACAGCCGATCCTTCGCTTCTCCAGATTCTGCATCAGGTCGCGCAGGATCGACTCAATGTTGGGCGCATGAGGTTTAATGACGATGCCGACGGTTTCAATCTTTCGCTTCATGAACCACCTCCCTGATCAATGTGCGGAGCTTTTCCTGTGAAAGGGACGGCTTCCCCAGCGCCCAGTGCACAAAGAACTCGCGGTTTCCCTTCTGCCCGCGAACCGTGCAGCCATGAAGCCCCAGAACGCCGAAGCCCATTCCCCGGGCTCCCTTCAATAAGCGGTCTAAAATCTCTTCATGCCGGGCAGGGTCTCTGACCACGCCCTTCTTGCCCACCCGTCCTTTACCCGCCTCGAACTGCGGCTTGAGCAGGCCCAATACATCGCCCTCCGCCGCGATCTCCCGGACCGCCGGAAGGACCTTGAGAACGGAGATAAAGGACAGGTCCATCGTCACGATCGACGGCGGCTCCGGGAAATCCCCGGCCTCGAGATAACGGGCATTCTTTTCGATGAGGACCACCCGGGAGTCACGGAAGAGATTCCAGTCCATCTGGCGGACGGAAACGTCGACGGCGTAGACGAGCCGGGCGCCCCGCTGAAGCAGGCAATCCGTGAATCCACCCGTCGACGATCCCAGGTCGGCCGCGACTTTCCCTCCGACCACGACCGCGAAGGCAGCCAGCGCTTCGGCCAGTTTCAGCCCCCCCCGGCTCACGTAAGGATTGCTCGTGTTCACGGTGAGCCTGGTCTCCGGATCGAGCAGATGGCCGGGTTTTTCCACTCTCTGTCCCTCCGCAGAGACACGTCCGGCCATGATCAGCGCCTGGGCTTTCTGCCGGCTCGAGGCCAGGCCGCGATCGAAGACAATCACATCGGCCCTCTCTTTCTTTTTCATGCCTGCTCTATGGAAAAGGCGGGGATCAACCGCGCCAAAACCGGCGGATCCGGTCGGACAGGCCCGGAGAATCGAGGCCGAACATTCCCTTGATCTCGTCCGCCTTCCCCAGTGGATAGATCTCGTCCGGAAGCCCGATCCGAAGGAAGCGGATATCGAATCGCCGTTCCCGGTCGAGGAACTCCCGGACAGCGCTCCCGAATCCTCCGCTGACGATGCCTTCCTCGACGGTGACGATCATGCTTCCTTTTTGCGCATAAGAGAGGATGGCTTCTTCGTCCAGCGGCTTGGCAAAACGGGCGTTGACGACGGCCAAAGAGAGTCCTTCTTTCTCCAGCTCCAAAGCGGCTTCAAGCGCCGCCGGGACCGTGCTGCCGAAGGCCAACAGAAGGTTTTTCCCTTCTTTGAGCCGTTCGCTCCGCCCCAGTTCAATTTTCTGGGGGTCCTCCTCGAGGGCCACACCCCGGCCCCGGCCCTTGGGAAAACGGACCGCCGACGGATGACCGTAGGTGAACGCCGACTTCAACATCCTTTGGAGCTCGTTCTCATCCTTGGGAGCCATGAGGATCATATGGGGCAGGTGGCGCAAGTAGACAATGTCGTTGATGCCCTGATGGGTCGGCCCGTCGTCGGAGACAATGCCCGCCCGGTCGAGAACGAAGACCACGGGCAGATCCTGGAGCGCGACGTCATGATAGAGCTGGTCGTAGGCCCGCTGCAGAAAAGTGGAATAGATGGCCACGACGGGCTTGAGACCGCGCAAGGCCAGCCCGGCCGCGAAGTTCACCGCATGTTGCTCAGCGATTCCGACGTCGTAGAAACGGCCCGGAAATTCCCGGGCAAAGCCGCTCAGGCCGGTCCCTTCCGGCATGGCCGCTGTGATCGCGATGATCCTCTCGTCCTGGCGGGCCAGGCAGCACAGCGTCTTTCCGAACACGGCCGAATAGGTAGGCACTGCGGCCCGCACAAGCGGCTCGCCGGTCACCCGGTTGAACGGCGCGGCGCCGTGAAACCGCTCCGGATTGCTCTGGGCCGGGGCGTAACCGCGGCCTTTCTGGGTGACGCAATGGATGAGGACGGGACCATCATAGGTCCGGGCGTCCCGGAAAACCTCGAGCAAGGAGGTCAGGCTGTGGCCCTGAACGGGCCCGACGTATCGGATTCCCAATTCTTCGAAGACCAGGCCGGGGAAAAAAACCTTTTTGACCGTGTCTTCCAGGGCCCGGCCCACTTTGATCAGGGGCCAGCCGACGGCCGGGATGGATTTGAGGATCGACTTGGTCTGGTCCTTGATCCTGAGGTAATGCTGACCGGACACGAGGTAGGTCAGGTACTTCGAGAGGGCCCCGACGTTCGCCGAAATCGACATTTCGTTGTAGTTGAGGACGATGATGAGCGGCTCCCGGAGAATGCCGATCTGGTTGAGCGCTTCCCAGGCGACGCCACTGGTCAGGGCGCCGTCGCCGACGACAGCGATCACTTTGTGGTCGTCCCGACGTTTGTTCCGGGCCACGGCGATGCCCAGGGCCGCTGAAAGGGCGGTCGAAGCGTGGCCGGTGTTGTAGATGTCGTGCTCACTCTCATTCCGATCGGGGAATCCCAGAATTCCTTGATGCTGCCGGAGAGTGTGGAAACGCGCCTTGCGGCCGGTCAAGATCTTGTGGGTATAGCACTGGTGACCGACGTCCCAGATGATCGTATCTCTTGGAGAATCAAAGACATAGTGAAGCGCCAGGGTCAATTCAACCGCTCCCAGATTAGAGGCCAGGTGACCTCCGTTCTGAGAAACGACCTCAAGGATAAGCGCCCGGACCTCGTCCGCCAGTTGGGGCAGTTTTTCCGGAGGCAGCCTCTTCAAGTCGCCGGGACTTTGGATCTCATCCAGCAGTTTGGGCATGATCGACCTCAGTCTCGAACGGAAGAAGGGAGCGGGCCAGAAACCGGAGCTCATCGGCCCGCGGCGGAAATCCCTCCAAGGAAACGACCGCCTTTCGGATCAGGGCTTCCAACCTTTCCCCGGCCTTGGCTTTGCCGACAAGAGCAACATAATCGGCGCGGCCGGAAAAGCCGGCTCTGTTTTCTTTTCGGGCATCGAGGATATCATCGCGGACCTGGAAGGCCAATCCGAGACTCCTGCCGAAATTCCCGACGGCCCGTTGTTCGGCCGCCCGGGCGCGGCCGAAGATCGCGCCCACTTCGACCGCGGCAAGTATGAGGGCCCCCGTTTTCTTTTGGATGAGGGCTTCGGTTCTCGCCCGGGTCAGCCGTCCGGGTTTCAGTCCGATTTCGAGCGCCTGACCGCCGACCATTCCGGCTGCGCCGGCGTTTCGGCTGACCACCTGGATCGCCTCCTGTTTCAGCCGCATTTTATCTCTGGGGACGGCCGCGCCGGCCATCGTTTCAAAGGCCAGGCTTAGCAGCCCGTCTCCGGCCAGAATGGCCAGATTTTCGCCGAAGGCCCGGTGGAGGCTCGGCTTCCCCCGCCGGAAATCATCATTGTCCATCGACGGAAGGTCATCATGGACGAGCGAATAGCAGTGGATGAGCTCGAGGGCGCTGGCGAAGGGAAGCAGAAGGGGGGGAGAAACGCCGAAACAGGATCCCGAAGCCAACAGGAGGAGTGGCCGGAACCGCTTTCCGCCGGGCAGAACGGCATATCGCATCGCCCGGAAAAGGGGCTCATCGTCACGCTTGAGGAGACGGTCGAGGCCCTTCTCGATCAGCCGTTTCTTCGCCGCCAGTCTGGCTTCTGCCTTCATCAGATCAAAAGGGGGGTTCTTCCCCCTCCTCGTCATCTTCTTCTCGCTTTTCGGTTCCTTCCTCGGACGAGGAATAGCCGACTTCCCGGTCGAGATCAAAAGGCTCTTTCCGGACACCGCCCTTCTCGTCCTTGAGCAGGATCTCGACCTTTTTCTCCGCCTTCCCCAGCTCCTCCCGAAGGAATTTGGCCAGCTTGACCCCCTTCTCAAAAAGGGCCAGGGATTCATTCAGGGAAAGGCCTCCCTTTTCCAGCTTTTGGACGATGCCCTCCAGGTCGGCCAGGGCTTTTTCGAAGCTCAAACCGGTCATTTTTTCTCCTTTGTCAAGCGTTCCTCGAGCCGCGTCTTGCGGTCGATCTCCCCGACCCGGCAATGGAACGCTCCCTTGTAGAAAGAAACGGTAATTTCTTCATTGGCCCGGACGTCTTCGATCTTCCGAATGAGCTCCAGGTCGCCTCTCCAACAGAGGGTATAGCCCTTTTTCAGTATATTTAGAGGGCTGAGGTTGTGCAACTCCAGGGAGAGCTTTTCCCATCGGGCGCCGGCGTTCTGGAGGAGGCGGCGAAGGGACGAGCCCATCTTCTCCTCGAAGAGAATCACCGCGGCCCGGTTATCGGCAAGGGCCATCTTCTTTTTCCGGAAGACGTCCCTGGCTCTCTCCTCGAGGTCGTCAACACGCTGCTCCAGGTTGTAAAGAGTCAACCGAAAGTTTTGGAAGATGCGATGACGGCTCAGGTCGGAGACCATCTGCCTCTGTTCTTGAAGAAAATAACGCAGGTTCTGAGTCAAACGTTTGCTCCAACCGTCGATCCGCTCGACAAGGGCTTGTTCCTCCTTGATCACAATCTCCGCGGCCACAGACGGGGTCGAGGCCCGGATGTCGGCGACGAAATCAGCGATGGTGAAATCGACCTCGTGGCCGACCGCCGATATGACCGGAATGGGACAACGGAAGATCGCCCGGGCCACTTTTTCCTCGTTGAAGGCCCAGAGATCCTCGATCGAGCCGCCGCCGCGTCCGACGATAAGGACATCGATATCCGGCTGTCGTCCCAAGTGATCGATCCCCCCGGCGATTTCATCCGCCGCCCCCTCCCCCTGCACCTTGACGGGATAGATGAGGATATGGAGGCGGGCGAAGCGCCTCTCCAGTGTCCTCAGGATGTCGATGATGGCCGCCCCGCGAGGCGAGGTGACGACGCCCACTTTCTTGGGAAAAAGAGGCAGGGG
>JAFGRZ010000217.1 GCA_016934895.1 Candidatus Aminicenantota bacterium | reverse complement strand
CAAGTCATCTTTTATTCTTTTTCCTGAGGCGAGGGGTGGATAGGGGAAAATCGGCGGACTTCGAGCTATCCACCCCTCGCCTTTCCATATCCGCCGCCACCGGGCGTCTTGACCACCACCCGGTCGCCCCTGTCCACCGGGAAAGAGGCCTTGGCTCCCGGCGATCTCGCCTTCCCCCGGCTGACCAGGGTATTGACTCCCCTTTTCCCCGGCTCTCCCCCGGCCAGTCCGTATGGCGGAAATGTCCGCCTCTCCGAGAGGATGTTCACCTGCGCCGCCGCCAGGAACTCGAATTCCCGGATGATCCCATCCCCGCCCCTGAATTTGCCGCGCCCGCCTGAATTCTTCCGTAAAGTGTAGCGCCTGATCCGGATGGGCAGAACATGCTCCAGTGCCTCGACTGGTGTGTTCTGGGTATTGGTCATGTGCGTATGAACACCGCTCAATCCGTCCCGTTCCGGGCTCGCGCCCATCCCCCCGCCGATCGTCTCGTAATATGCGAAAGGCCTCCCCGTCGCCGGGTGATTCCCCCCGAAAGTGATGTTGTTCATCGTCCCGCTCGACGCCGCCGGGATGCGCCCCGGCAGGGCCTTGGCCAGGGCGCCGAGCAGGACATCGGTGATCCGCTGCGAGGTCTCGACGTTCCCGCCCGCGACGGCCGCCGGCCAGCGGGCGTTGACGACACTCCCCCCGGGAGCCACAACCCGGATCGGCCGGATCAGGCCCGAGTTGTACGGGACATCGCCCGGGACGATCGAGCGAAACACATACATGGTCGCAGACAGCGTGATCGCGAAATTGGCGTTGACGCTGCCCCGAGTTTGAGGATCCGAACCGGCGAAATCCACTTCCGCCGAGCTCTCCCTGATACGGATGGTTGCCTGGATTTTGACCGGCTTCCGGCTCATTCCGTCGCTGTCCAGGAAATCCGTATTACCGTATTCGCCGTCCGGGATCCCGCGCAGGGTTTGCCGCATGATCCTCTCCGAGTAATCCTGCAGGTGGCCCATATAGAGCTTGATCTTGTTGATCCCGAATTTCCGGGTGATCTCGAGGAGCCTTCGCCCGCCGATCCTGTTGGCGGCGAGCTGGGCCGTAAGGTCGCCTTCGCGCTCGTCCGGGGTCCGGACGTTGGCCAGGACAAAGCCGAGGATGTCGCGATCGATCCGGCCCCGCCGGACGAGCTTCACGGGAGGGATGATCACCCCCTCCTGGAAAATCTCGCTCGTCAGGGCCATCGACCCGGGAAAGATCCCGCCCACGTCCGAATGATGGGCCCGGTTGGCGACAAAAAAATCCGGGCGGCGGCCTTTCCCGGCGAATACGGGTGAGACCAGGGTGATATCGGGAAGGTGGGTGCCGCCGCGGAAAGGATCGTTCAGCATGACCGTGTCGCCCGGCTCGAGGGTGACGTTCTCGATGGCGCTCAGGACCGAAAGCGGCATGGCGCCGAGGTGCACGGGCAGATGATCACCCTGGGCCACCGTCCTTCCCTGCCCGTCAAAAACGGCGCAGGAAAAATCCTTTCTCTCCTTGATGTTGGGTGAGAAGGAGGAGCGGCAGAGCGCGACCCCCATCTCCTCGGCGATGGAGACAAAGATGCTCTTGAAGATCTCGAGTTCGATCGGATCGACCAACGCCATGGTTCTCATGTCTCAGCCTTCCCTGTTTTCCATGATGAGATTCCCGAAGCCGTCCACGCGGCAGAAAAAATTCGGCGGCACGACGGCCGTCGATTCGTAGTCCAGGATCAGGGCGGGTCCGGCGATCTTATTGCCCGAGCGCAGCTTCTCTCCGGCGTAAAGGACCGCCCGGAAGTTCCGGCCGTCAAAGCGCATGGACCTTCGTTCGATCCGGGCCCGCGCCGGGTCGGCTCCCCCGGGCTCGATCCCGGCCAAGCGCGGCTTGTCCGTCAGGCCCACGGCTTTCACTCTCATGTTGACCACCTCGACCGGCCTCTTCTCGTCGGCATAGCCGTAGCGCCGCAAGTGTTGACGATGGAAATAAGACGTGTAATCGGCCGAAAACGGCACGGTGATTTCGTAGGACTGTCCGGCGTAACGGACATCCAGCGACCGGAGGAGCCGGATTTTATCTTCGCCGAACCCTTCTCGGCGCAGTTCGCGGCGCGCCTCTTCGACGAGCGGCCGGAAAAGCCGGTCGAGCTCTCCCCGCTGGATTTCCCGCCCCGGCCTGAGAATGGACAGCGAATAATCCTTGAGCGTATCCGAGAGGAGCATCCCCAGGGCGGACAGGACGCCGGCGTTCCTGGGAACGATGACTTTGGGGATCCGGAGCCTCCGGGCGAGGCTGCAGGCGTGCATCCCGCCCGCTCCGCCGAACGAAAAAAGGGCGAACTCGCGCGGGTCGAAACCCCGCTCCACCGAGATGACCCGGATCGCCCTCTCCATGGTCGCATCCGCGACGCGGATGATCCCCTCGGCCAGCTGGGATGCATCCATCCCCAGGCGGGTGGCGAATTTGCCCATGATCCGCCTCGACCGCTCCGGGTGGAGCTTCATCTCCCCGCCTAGGAAACGGTCGGGATCGAGCCGGCCCAGGATGAGGTTGGCGTCCGTCACCGTGACCTCATCGCCCTTCCCGTAGCAGACGGGCCCCGGGTCCGCCCCGGCGCTCCGGGGCCCGACACGGAGAGCGCCCCCGGCATCGAGAAAGGCGACCGACCCCCCTCCCGAGCCGACCGTGTGAATGTCGATGACGGGGAGGCGAAGGGGCAGGCCGCCGATCTTGGTTTCCGGAGTCGTGGAAATCATCCCGTCGCAGAGTGAAACATCGGTGGACGTCCCCCCCATGTCAAAGGAAATGATCCTGGGGAAGCCGGCGGCCGCCGCGATCTCCTTAGCCCCCACCACCCCGCCGGCCGGGCCGCTGAGGATGGTGGCGACGGGTTTCGCCCTGGCGCTCATCGCGGAAATGCAGCCGCCGTTCGACTGCATAATTTGGACGACACCCGCCCCGAGCTTCTCTTCGAGACGGCCGAGATACCGTTCCATCAAGGGCGCGACATAGGCGTTGATGGCCGTCGTCGAGGCCCGCTCGAACTCCCGGTACTCGTTCAGGACTTCGTGGGAGACGGACAGCGAGAAGCCGTGTTCGGCCAGCCGGCGGCGAACCCTTTTTTCGTTGGCCGGATTGGCGTAGGCGTGGAGGAAACAGACCGCGACCGATTCCACTCCCGACTTTTTCAGGGCGCGGATGATCCCGTCCAGACGCCGCAGGTCCGCTTTCCGGCCGATCGTCCCGTCGGCATACGTCCTCTCGGGGACGCCGAAACAGAGCTCGCGCGGGACGAGCGGTATCCTTTTCTCCACCATGATGTTGTAGAGCTCGAGCCGGGTCTGCCGGCCGATGGCCAGAAGATCCTCGAAACCGGCCGTCGTCAGGAAGGCAAGCTTGGCGCCCCGGCGTTCGAGGAGGGCGTTGGTGGCGACGGTCGAGCCGTGGATGACCTCGCCCTCGCCCGCCGGGACGCCGCCTTCTTCAAGTCCTCGGACGATGGCCCCGCTGGGGTCACGGGGAGTGGAGAGGACTTTTCGAATCCGCATCCCGGACGGCCCCTGGATGACGAAGTCCGTGAACGTCCCGCCCGTGTCGATGCCGATCCGGATCATCGCCGTCTCTATGAGGACCAATAGCTATCACGTTTCGCCATTTTTTTCCAGCGCCGAAACGCCGCCGCATACATTTGAATCTATAAGAAAGATAAGTTGGAAATGGAGAATCGGCTTCAAAGCTTTCCCCGGGCGAGGGGTATTGGTGAGGAAGTCCGTCGACGACTGAGCGGGCACGGCTTCTCTCCGAAGGAGAGAAGAGCGAAGGAGGAGTTCGAAGCGAGCTTCCTCGCGGGGGAAGCGAGCGGGCTGACGAACCATATACCCCGAGCCTTTTTTTGACAGGGAATCCTTTCCCGTGCTATCTTTTGACCGGCAGGGGAAAATTCAATGACAAGAAAAATAGTCCTGTCCACGGTTTTCGTGATGGCGTTTCTTTTCCTGGCCGTCCCGGCGCTCTCGATCGCCCAGGAAAGGCCGCAGGAGGAAGTGACGGTCACGGCCGTCGAGGTTCCCGTCCGGGTGCTCCTCAAAGGCGAGGCCGTCAGGGACCTGACCCAAGAGGACTTCGAAGTCTACGAGAACGGGGTCAAACAAGAGATCCGTCATTTCGAGGTCATCTCCCGGCGGATCGCCGCGCCCGCCGCCGCGGAGCCGGCCGCTCCGGGGCTGAAATCCCGCGACCAAAAGAGGCTCTTCCTCCTCCTTTTCAACATCTTCGATTATGACGACTCCGTCGGGGAGGCGGTCGATTCCTTTTTCAACGATATATTCCGGCAGGGAGACCAGATCGTCGTCCTGACCGAAGACCGCGTCCTGAACATCGAGCCCGGGAAGGGCGTCGAGGATCTCGTCTCGCGGGTCAAGGATTCGCTCCGCCGGTTCAAGGGTTTCTCCACGGCGATCGCGGTCAAGAACTTCCGGGAGATCAGCTACGAGGCGGAGCGCCTCCTCAACCAGCTTCGCGGCCTGGAAACAGGACGTATGTCCCTGGCGCCGGCCATGATCCGCTTCTTCGAAAACTACCAGCGGATCTGGGATGAGTACCGCCGCCAGTTCCTGGAGCCGGACGTGGATTTCTACCAGGCCTTGATCAAAAGGCTCAAGACCGTCGAAGGCGAAAAATGGGCCATCGCTTTCCAGCAGCGGGACATGTTTCCCATGATCAGGAAAGCCTCCCGCCTGGACAACGAGATCAGAGGCTGGGTCGATTCCCAGGTCGACCCCCAGCAGCAGGTCGATGCCCGGATGGTCCAGGCCCGCCAGCAGGAGCTGCAGAGAACCTTTGATTTCTCCGGGCGGATCAACCCGGCCGCCCTGAGCGATCTGTTCCTGGCCGCCGATTTCACCTACCATCTCATCCTGATGAAATCGTCCCGGACCGTATTCTCCCAGGACCTCGAGCTCAAGGAGGTCGGGCAGGACTACGAGGAGTCGTTGACGAGGATCAGCCGCTCGACGGGGGGTTCCGTCGCCTTCTCCAACCGGCCGGTCGAGGCGCTCCGGGAGGCGGCCGCGCTCGAGGACTTTCATTATCTGCTGGTCTATTCTCCCCGGGAGACGGCGGGCGGGAAAAAAAGGGAGATCGAAGTCAAGGTGAACCGGACCGGCGTCGACATGGTCTATCTCAGGAACTACCTCGAAGCCGGACCGCGCCCCGTGGCCGTTGAGGATTTCATGGTCAGCGGCAAGGCCATCAGCTTCACCCTCCGCCACTACCAGATGACCCGGATCAACAATCAGCGCCGGGGCCTGGCCGACGTCAAGATCACGATTTTCGACGAGGCCTCGGCCAAAGTCTTCGACGAAGGCAAGAGCCTCGAGCTGGTCAAGGACGAAACCCACGTCTCGCTGAATTTCGACTGGCTGAAGCCCGGGGCCTACTTCATCATCATCCAGGCCATCGACCGGGTGGCCAACCAGTCGGACGTCTACTCGGGGATGATCAAGCTGTAGTCTATTTCAATTCTTTTTCGACGCGGGCGGCCAGCTCTCTGACTTCCGCCTGTTCGGGGTTCAGGCGGAGCGACGCTCCCAGGACATCCAGGGCGGCCTTTTT
>JAFGRZ010000216.1 GCA_016934895.1 Candidatus Aminicenantota bacterium | reverse complement strand
CTATGAGGGGCTCCCGTCGACGACATACTGGATCATGGGAGTGGCCGGCGCCTTGGGTCTCCTTGTCTCCATCGTTTTCCACGAACTCTGGCATTCTTTGGTGGCCCGGAGGTTCGGGCTCCCTATGCGCGGGATCACGCTTTTCATATTTGGTGGAGTGGCTGAAATGACGGAGGAGCCGCCAACCCCCAAGGCGGAGTTTTTCATGGCCATCGCCGGGCCGATATCCAGCGTCGTTCTGAGTTTGGGCCTGTTTGGCCTTCATCTCATCGGGGCGAGCGCGGGATGGCCCAGATCCGTCAACGGGGTGCTCAGTTATCTCGCCTTTCTGAATCTGGTTTTGGCGGGCTTCAACCTGTTGCCCGCCTTTCCCCTGGATGGAGGGCGCGTCCTGCGGTCGGTTCTCTGGGGCTGGAAGGACAACATCCGTTGGGCCACCCAGATCGCCTCCAAGATAGGAGGGGCGTTCGGGATCGCTTTGGTGATCCTCGGGCTCCTGGAACTGTTCCTCGGAAACGTGATCGGAGGGATTTGGATGGCCGTGATCGGACTGTTCATCAGGGGAGCCTCCCAATCGGCTTACCAGCAGATGCTCATCCGGAAGTCCCTGGAAGGAGAGAAAGTCCGGCGGTTCATGAAGACCGATCCCGTTACGGTTTCGCCGAATATCTCCGTTGAGGACCTGGTCGAGGACTATATTTACAAACATCATTACAAGATGTATCCCGTGGTCGAAGACGACCGGCTCATCGGCTGCGTTACCCTTAATCAGGTCAAAAACATACCGCGGGACGAACGGAAGGATCATCAAGTGAAAGAATTGGCCGAGGCCTGCACGCCCAAAAATACGATCGGCCCCGATGAGGATGCCATGAAGGCGTTGACGGCCATGAGAAAGCATCAATCCAGCCGGCTCATGGTGGTGGAGGGCGACCGATTGGCCGGGGTGATCACGCTGAAGGATATGATCGGATTGCTCTCCCTCAAAATCGACCTGGAGGAATGAGCCGCGAGAATGGCCGCTGCCAGAACACCGGATAGAGAGAGGCCTAACATCGGTCATGTGGAGTCCATTCGGGGCAGCGTGATCGACATCCGCTTTCCAGACCGGATCCCCGGAATTCACCATCGTTTGAACACGGGAGAGAATAAGCGGGTGGTCGTCGAGGTCATGTCCCATCTGGATTCCGACCTGGTGCGGGGGATCGCGCTGACGCCGACCCAGGGGCTTTCCCGGGGCGATGAGGTCGAAGACACGGGGTTGCCTATCAGAGTCCCGGTCGGGAGGGAGCTCTTAGGCCGCGTATTCAATGTTTTTGGGGAGACCATTGATGGAAAGGAGCGGCTGGAGGTTGGGAACCGGCGGTCCATCCATCGGGAACCCGTGCCTCTCGCGGAGCAAGTTGCGACCTCCGAGGTTTTCGCGACCGGGATCAAGGCGATCGATGTGCTGGCGCCCCTGGAGCGAGGCGGGAAGGCCGGAATGTTCGGCGGCGCGGGGGTCGGCAAGACGGTCCTGATCATGGAGATGATCCATAACATGGCCAGTCAACACCAGGGGATAAGCTTTTTCTGCGGGATCGGCGAGCGAAACCGGGAAGGGGAGGAACTCTACCGGGAAATCCAGGACGTGGGTGTCCTGGAAAACGCCGTCCTGGTCTTCGGCCAGATGAACGAGCCGCCGGGGGCCCGGTTCCGGGTGGGGCACGCGGCCCTGACGATGGCCGAGTACTTTCGCGATGACGAAAAACAGGATGTGCTTCTCCTCGTCGATAACATCTTCCGGTTCGTCCAGGCGGGAGCCGAAGTGTCCGGGCTGCTGGGGCAGATCCCCTCCCGGGTCGGCTACCAACCAACCTTGGCGACGGAATTGTCCGAGTTGGAGGAGAGGATTTGCACCACCCGACGGGGCTCGATCACCTCTATTCAAGCGGTCTATGTGCCGGCGGATGATTTCACCGACCCGGCGGCGGTTCATACCTTCGGGCATCTCTCGGCGTCCATCGTGCTGTCGCGGAAGAGGGCCAGCCAGGGGCTTTATCCGGCCATCGATCCGCTCCAGTCCCGCTCCAAGATGCTGTCTCCCCACATCGTGGGCGAGAAGCATTACCGCACCGCCAGAGAGATCCGGAAAACCCTGGCCGAGTACGAGGAACTCAAAGACATCATCGCCATGCTGGGCTTGGAGGAGCTGTCGAAGGATGATCAGAAGACGGTTCACCGGGCGCGCCGGTTGGAGAGATTCCTGACCCAGCCCTTTTTCACAACCGAGGAGTTCACCGGTCATGAAGGAAAGCTCGTTCTCCTGGAAGACGCCCTGGAAGGTTGTGAGCGAATTCTCAACGATGAATTCGCCGGTTTTCCGGAGAGAGCCCTCTACATGATCGGCGGGATCAGCGAGGCGGAGAAATGAACCTCAGGGTTTATCTTCCCACCCGGATTTTCTTGGATGTGGAAGTCACCAAGATCAAGGCGGAAGCGGAGAACGGATCGTTCACCCTTCTGCCCCGGCACCTGGACTGGGTGGCCGCCCTGGTTCCTGGAATTCTCTCCTATGAATCCGGGGAAACGGAGGAATTTTTGGCCGTGGACGGCGGGATCCTGGTCAAATCCGGTCCCCGCGTGACGGTTTCCACCCGAAATGCCATCCCCGGGAAAAACCTGGGAAGCCTGAGGCAGGCTATCGAGGAGACGTTCCGGATGCTGGACGAGCGGGAAAGACAGGCCCGTTCCGTGCTGGCCCGGTTCGAAGCCGATTTCATCCGCCGTTTCGTGGAGATGGAGCGAAATGGTTGAAAAAGATGACTCCGGGAAAAGACAGCGCAAAACATTTTCGGAAGAAGTGGGAAAAAAGGAAATCCGAAGGATCAGGGCCAGAAAGGACGAAGGAAAAGACGTCTGGTTCGGGCTGGGGATGTTCGGCTTGGTGGGATGGGCGGTCTCGCTGCCTACCTTGATCGGTTTGGCCCTGGGATTTTGGATCGACGCGAAGTGGCCCAGCCCGATTTCCTGGACCTTGATAGGCCTTTTTATTGGAGTTGTCCTGGGATGTCTGAACGCCTGGTACTGGATATCAAAGGAGAGAGGGCAAATCGGAGACGACAACAATGATGACTGACATCGTGAAGGCGATATGGTTTCTTTTCGTCGGCGGCGCGCTGGGATTCATCTATTTCGGCGGGCTCTGGTGGACGGTCAAAAAGCTGCCCCGTTCCCGGCGACCGCACCTGTTGACTCTGGCAAGCCTGTTCGTCCGAAGCGGATTCGTCCTGGTGGGATTGTTTTTGGTCGCCAGAGGGGGACGGTGGGAGTCCATCGTCGCCGCTCTCCTGGGCATGATCGCGGTGAGATGGGCCCTGATTCGACGCTTAAGTCCGGCAAAAGAAGCGAAAAGAGCCTGCCAGGAAGGATAGGCCCATGAATATCAGCCCTGATTCCATCATCTTCTGGCAGTGGGGGCCGATCACTCTGAATGCGACCATCGTGTTCACCTGGGGGGTCATGGGACTTCTGGTTCTCATCTCCTGGCTGGCCACGCGGAAATTGGCAGTGGAGCCGGCCCTATCCCGCTGGCAAATGGCCATGGAAACGGTGATCTCCTACATGAGGGATCAGATCCGGGAGCTCACCCATCGCCGACCCGACGATTATCTCCCCTTTATCGGCACGCTGTTCCTGTTTATCTCCCTGTCCAATTTCCTTTCCTTCGTTCCGGGTTTCCAACCGCCCACCGGTTCCATTTCGACGACGGCGGCGCTGGCCGCCTGCGTTTTTATTGCCGTCCCCGCTTTCGGGATCGCCAGCGCCGGGTTCAAGAGCTATTTCAGCCACTACGTCAGGCCTTCGATGTTTATGCTCCCCTTCCACATCATCGGGGAGCTGTCCAGGACCCTGGCCCTGGCCGTGCGTCTGTTCGGGAATGTGATGAGCGGCACCATGATCGCAGGGATTCTCCTGTCCGTCGCCCCATTGTTTCTGCCGGTGGTCATGCATGCCCTGGGGCTTATGATCGGCCAGATCCAGGCTTATATCTTTGCCGTTTTGGCCACCGTCTATATCGCCTCGGCGAGCCGGGCGCATGAGGAAGAGACGAAAAGGTCCGCCCGGAAATCTGAAAAAGGAGGATGATATGGGAAGCGTCAACGTCATCGGAGCCGCTTCGATCTTGATCGCCGGCTTGACCATCGCCATCGGCTCGATCGGTCCCGCGCTCGGGGAAGCTAGGGCATTGGCACAGGCCCTGAGCGCCTTGGCCCAACAGCCGGATGAGGCCAATACGATCACCCGAACCCTGTTTGTCGGTATGGCGATGGTCGAGTCCACGGCGATTTACTGTTTTGTCATCTCTATCATTTTAATCTTTGCCAATCCCTTCTGGAACCACGTGATCAAGGCCGGAGGCTAGAAATTGTCCATTGACTTGTTCACCTTCGTCGCCCAGATCATCAATTTCATCATTCTCGTCTTGCTGTTAAGGCACTTTCTCTACAAACGGATCATCAGGGTCATGGACGAGCGGGAAAAGAATATCGCCCGCCGGATCGAGGAGGCGGAAACAAAAAAGAAAGGCGCGGAGGAGGAAGCGGCCGCTTACCAGAAAAAAAAGAACGAGCTGGAAGAAAAGGGAAGGGATTTGATTTCACGGGCGCAACGGGAAGCCGAGGATCGGAAGAAGGAACTCCTCCAAAAGGCCCGGGACGAAGTGGACAGGACCCAGAAACACTGGCGGGAATCTCTCCAGAGGCAGAAAGAGATGTTCCTTCATGATCTCCGGCGGCGGGCCGGCGAGCAAGTCTTCGAAACGGCCAAGCGGGCATTGAAAGACCTGGCCGATGAGAATCTGGAAAAGCAGATCGTCGAAACCTTTCTCCAACGGCTCCTCAAGCTCGGGGACGAAGAGAAACAAATGATCAGGGACAGCCTGGAGCGGTCCGATCAGGAGGCGGTTATCCTGAGCCGGTTCAAGATCCCGGAAAACCTGAGGGACAAGGCCGAGAAGGCCATAAAAGATTTCAGCGGAAGGGACGTCCGCGTCCAGTTCAAAACTTCCGAAGACCTGATCGGGGGAGTCGAATTGGATGTCCGGGACAGAAAAGTGGCCTGGGGAATCGACGTCTATTTGGAGAGCCTGGAGGAGAATATGGCGGTGGCTTTCGAACAGAAGGTATCCGAGGAAGAAAAGGATCAGGAAGAGGAGAACATTGCCGCCGAAGAGGACGAGGGAGCTCGGAAGAAAGAAGAAGGCAAAGAGCCGCGCAAGAAGAAGACATAAAGGCCATCCGGGAATGAGCAAGCAAATAGAGCGCAGCCCCGAACTGGAAGAGGTTCTGCGGACCACTTTTTCCGTCCTGGGCCGGATGCTGGATGAACACCGGCTCGAGATGAAGGTCAGGGAGCTGGGTCGGGTCTGGAACGTGGGCCGGGGCGTCGCCAGGATCAAAGGACTTCCCCATGTCCGCTCCGAGGAGCTGATCCGCTTTCCCGGGAACAAAATGGGGCTGGCCTTCAACCTGGATGCCGACGAGGTGGCGGCCATCTTGATCGATGAGTTCAAGGATATCCGGGCGGGACAGCCGGCCTGGAGAACCCATCGGATCATGAACGTTCCGGTGGGGGAAGAGCTCGTGGGCAGGGTGGTGGATGCTCTGGGGCGACCCGTCGACGGCAAGGGATCCATCCGAACATCGGCCAGCCTTCCCGTCGAGAGACCGGCCCCCGCCATCATGGACCGGGCGCCGGTGTCCACGCCTCTTCAAACGGGGATCCAGTCCGTGGACGCCTTGATTCCCATCGGCCGGGGCCAAAGGGAGCTGATCCTGGGAGACCGCCAGATCGGCAAAACGGCCATCGCCCTGGATACCATCATCAACCAGAGAGACCAGGAGGTGACTTGCATCTATTGTGCGATCGGCCTGGAAAGCTCGGCCGTGGCCAAGGTGGTGGCGGATCTTCGCCGGCACCGGGCGATGCGTTACACTTTTGTGGTGGTCGCGACGGGCGAGAATCCTCCGGGGCAGAATTTCATCGCCCCCTATGCGGCCACCTCGATGGGAGAGTATTTCATGGAGAAAGGGCAGGACGTGCTGATCGTCTACGACGATTTGACCAAACATGCCCGGGCCTATCGTGAATTGTCCCTTTTGTTGAGGCGTCCTCCGGCCCGGGAGGCCTATCCGGGAGACATATTCTACATTCATTCGCGCCTGCTGGAACGCTCCACCCATCTAAAAGATGACCTGGGCGGCGGCTCTTTGACCGCACTGCCCATCATCGAGACCCAAGCCCAGAACATCGCCGCTTACATCCCCACCAATCTCATCTCGATCACGGATGGACAAATCTATCTCTCTCCCAGGCTTTTCGGGGGAGGGATCCTCCCCGCCGTGGATGTCGGGAAATCGGTTTCCCGGGTGGGCGGCAAAACCCAGCTTCCCGCCTACCGGACAGTGGCGGGAGACTTGCGCTTGGCCTATTCCCAGTTCGAGGAATTGGAGAGATTCTCCCGGTTCGGAGCGCGCCTGGATGAGGACACCCGGAAAACCCTGGAGCGGGGACGGCGGGTCCGGGAAGTGCTGAAACAGGATCAATTCCAGCCTTCGACGGTGCCTCAACAGATCGCGGTGATGGTCGCCGTGACGGAGGGCCTCCTGGACGATCTGCCCTTGGACCGCGTCGGAGAGGTCAAGAAGCGGATCCAGCAGAGGATTCACGATGAGCTTCCCGATGTCGCCGAGAAGATCGAAAAGGGGAGGGAATTCGCGCCGGAGGACAGGGACGCCGTCGTGCGAATGGCCAATAAATGGGTGGGTTCCTTCGAGGAGTGATCCATGGAACAGATCCAGACGCTCCGACGCAAAATTGAGAGCGCCGAGGACTTACATTCCGTAGTCAAAACAATGAAGGTCCTGGCGGCGGTGAGCATCCGGGAATACGAGCGGGCCGAGGAATCCTTGAGAGAGTACGGACGGACCGTTGAGCGGGGGCTTCAAATCCTGATGCGCCAAAAGCGAAGAGGGGCGTTTAGGCCCTCCGGCAGCGCCCCGGGCCATCTCGGCGCGGTCATCTTCGGCTCAGAGCAGGGGATGGTGGGCTCCTTCAACGATCAGATTGTTTCCTTCGCCCTTCAGAACATGGACGAACTCGGTCTTCCCAGAGCGCGCCGGCATGTCCTGGCCGTCGGGGAGAGGGTGATGGACCGCCTGGAGGATAGAGGGGAGCCGGTGGAAGACCATGTCTTCCTCCGCGAAACGATGATGGACCTCACCTCTGTTGTCCAGGTCATCCTGATCAAGATCGAAGAGTGGCGGCTGAGGAAAGGCATCGACCGGATTATTGTTTTCGCCAACCGGCCGGCCTCGCGGGGGACCTATCGACCGACGCGCCATGATCTTTTGCCCTTGGATTTGGAGTGGCTCCGGGAACTGGAGACGAGGGACTGGCCCGGCCGCGGCTTGCCGGGTTTCAGCATGGACTGGGAGCGGTTGTTTTCCTCCCTTATCCGGCAGACATTTTTTGTCTCGCTCTTCCGGGCGATCGTCGATTCTTTGGCCAGTGAGAATTCCAGCCGGCTGGCGGCGATGCAGGCCGCCGAAAAGAACATCGAAGACCGGCTGGGAGAGCTCAGAACCCGGTTCCAGCACCAGCGGCAGGAAACCATCACGGCGGAGCTCCTGGATATCGTCTCCGGATTCGAGGTTTTATCCG
>JAFGRZ010000037.1 GCA_016934895.1 Candidatus Aminicenantota bacterium | reverse complement strand
CCCCGAATCTGCTCGCATATCATCTGGCCGGCCTTGTCTTGGAGAGAAAGGGAGGCCAGAGTTTTTTCGGCCCAGGCTTCGGCTTCCTCATGACTCGCCGTCAGGGCCATGGGAGCGGAAACGGCGGTTTCATTCGCCTCGCGACCGCACGCTATAAAGGCCAATCCGAAAACCAGCAGCCCAAGGCACCATATGGCTGTTTCCTTGCTCATTTCTGTTTCTCCTGTCTTGTTAGATCTCCGAAGTCCGGATATCAACGGAGCTCAAACCATTCGGAAAGTCCCCCCGTCTCGGAATCTCCGTCCTTATGGACGAGGACCCGGAAGGACGCCCCGTGGTACGGAGAAAGATCCACGCGGGCCTCGCCTGCCGTGTAAGGAATCTGGCTCAGAAGAACGGCCGCGTCTTCGGGTTTCTTCGTCTCGGGGTCGAGCCTCTGGAGAGCGATGGTCAGCGTCGCCCGGGGATCCTTATCCCATTGACCCGTGCAGGTCCAGGACACTTGCGAGGCCTCAGCCGGACCGGTCACCGCGACATTCTTGATGAAACAGAGGTTGGTGACCGAGATGTCATGCCCGGCCAGCTTCCACAGCTCCGGCTTGTCGAAGCGCCCCTGAAGGTTATACCTCTGATCACCGCCGCAGTCATTGTCGACGGCCAGTTTTTCATCATACTCAAAATCCCTGAAGAGGGGCATGATGACCGCGGACCCGACGTTGAAAACGATCCTCTTGTCCTTGAGATGGCCGGCGGCCGTCCGGTTCATATAGCGCCACTGCGTCTGAAGCGGAGGCGGCGGGTCGAAATCATCGGAATCGGGCCGGGTGGGCGTGGCATCAAAGCAAATCCAGCCGTAATGACTTCCCAGCCAGACCTGGTCGTAGCGATGCCCGTTGCTGCAGGAGGCGATCTCCCCTTCTTCGAGCAGCCCGTTCCCGTTGGGATCCCATTGGGCCGGAGGCTGTTCCGTTCCGGTGCCCAGCCATCGCGTCTCCATCCCAAGATAGCGCATCGCGCCGGCGACCATGACGCTCGTCCCCGAACAGGCGATGATCTGGGTTTTATCGTAGGGCTTCAAGGACAGCTCGATCTTCAGGTTGCCCGGATTGGCGTCGGTGTGGTTTCTGTCGTAATCCACGGCGGCGGGTTTTCTTTTCGGGCGGCTGGGATAGTAATAGCTGTCCTGGATGAATTCAACGATATTCCGGGCCGCCCAATAGGGATTGTCCATGTCGGCCGGAACGCCGTACTTGGCGGCGATGTGCTCACGGACTTTCTTCAAGAAGGCATCATAGGTTTTGGTGTCGGTGAGGTTGAACAGAACCGGATCGTCGGCCAGGTAGTCGGTCCCTTTGAGGGAACGCGTGTCCCGGTTGACCCGATGGGGGTAGACGTACTTGCGGTAAGGATTCGTCCAGATATCGATCTCGTACCGGGACGAATACGAGCGGGCCGGACCGTCGGGGTATTCGACGAGAGCCATGTGCTGCCGGGCGGAGGCATCGCCCGCGGGATCGGTGGCGAGCTTCTTGAGCTCGCCGGCCGGCGGCTCGGAGGTGTCACTGAAGGTTTCCGTCTCCGGCCAGATCCCCTGGTTCGGCATCGGCCCCGCGTCATAAGGCCGGGAATAGTAATGATAGACGTTCCCCGCCTGAGCGGCCGCGCCTTCCGGATCGGTCCGGATCGACATGATAAGGTGGCGGAGCATCCGCGGTCCCACGTTCGCGGCGTCAAGATTCCTGGTCACGTTGACCCGGTGAACGCGGTCGGGGCCGTCCGTTCCCTCCGGTACCCAAAGAGACTGCCGGCCGAAGGCCAGCCCGAGCGTGGGGGTAGCACCTTCCAGGGAAACGGGCCGGGCGAAGTGAAACAAACCCCGGCCGGTCTCCGCGTCCGCGCAGTAGATATGCGTTTCTCCCACCGTGCTCCAAAGATACTTGGCTCCCTCGAAGTTCATGAAGGCCAGCCCCCGGGAGGGCTCGATACCCGAATCGGGCAGGTGCTTGATGAATTCCAGGTGGCCTTCCGAGGAGAGGTCCCATTGCAGCCGGATGATCCCCCGCAAGGCCCTGAGGTTTTCGTCCTTGTAGCCCGAGGCATCGAAGCTCACCAGGATTTTGCCGTTGTCATAGCCCACGTCCAGAATTTCCCTCTCTCCGATCCGGTAAGGATAGAGAGAGAGATTGATGACGGAGATGGACGCGTCCTCGAAACCGTAGCGCCAGAGTTCGGAAATCGGGCCGCCTTCCGCCTTCGCCCAATTGAGAAAATAGAGGATCCCTTTGCCCCCTTCCCGGGTGTAGGCCAGGCCCCTGGGTTGGGCGATGGGCCGGCCCTTGTCCGTCGTCGGAAGCTCCAGGACCCGGACGAGGTTCAACTCGTCCTTTCCGCCCGGAAGATCCGCAGCCGGCGCGTAGACAAAGATTTTTCTGGAGGCGTCCAGGACGAAAAGCCGGGGAGCCTCGCCGGACATCTCATCCCAGGCCAATCCGAGGACCTCGTCGTTTCCCTCGGCCAGCGCGTAGAGCTTCTCAGATTCCCCGATAATGGGGTTTTGGGCGGCCAGCCCAAACCCCTGGATCAAGAAGCATATGGCCAGAAACCCGTTTCTGATGAATTTCATATCTGCCCTTCTCCCTTCATTGCTATTTTACGATATAAAATCGGGTCTGTCTCCCGTCCATGAAATCGGTTTCTTGCAGGCGGAAGGCCAAAGCGTTGAGCCGCGATGCACAATCGTTTGGCGCAATCATTTGTTCTGAACCATATCTCATTCCGCGGGCACTGTCAAGAGAAACAGGACGTTCGATTTCGCACGACCGTCCCGTCCATCGGCCTTCGTTAAAAAGTCCGACCCGAAATGGTCCCTGAGCCTGTTCCAGGCTTCGGCGGCAGCCCCGTTGCCCCAGTCATAGATCGTGAAGACTCCCATGCCTTCTCCCTCCGGGCTGGTCTCCCCTCCGTGGCCGTAATTTTCCATGGTGAATCCGTAGTCCTCGGGACCGAAGAACGGATGTTTTTTCTCCCAGAGAACCTTGACCTCCGGATTCTCCGGACAATACATCATCACGAAAGACGCCCGCATCGCGGCCAGTCCCCTCTGGATATACTCCTTTTCTCCGAGTTCGACGCCGTAGAGAAGGACGATCTCGGCGAAGAGACTCTGCCGGGCATCCAGCCATTCGCCGTCGGCGTTCATCACCCCGAACCCCCCCAGGACCGGCACGTACATATAGGGCGGCTGCCAGGAGGCCTGGGTCATCAACAGCTCGTCCAGGGCGCGGCGGCCCCAATCCAGGAATTGCCTCTCGCCGGTGGCTTTATAGGCATTGTAGAGGGCTTCGGCCGTCCAGAAGATCGAGAAATTGCACTGCTTGAACATGTTGTTCCTGGAGATTCTCCGGCCGACCAGGTCACCGCTGCCGTAACTCGAACTCGACCAGTAGGTCTCGAAATCCTCCCAGCGCCCCACCGGGAGGATGTCCCGGACGACCGCCTCGACGGCCCGCAGTGCCGCCTCGCGGTAACGCTCCTCTCCCGTCGTCCGCCCCATCTCGAATAAAAAAGTCGCGGAAAGCGAGGTCTCGGGAGACCGGTCCAGGATCCCCAGCGGGTTGAGCGTGTTCTTATCGATCCATGCCGGGAAATACCCGGACTCGTCCTGAATCGCGACCAAGCTCTCTGCATAGACCCGGGCATAGTCGAGAAGCCGCTCGTCTTTCTCGAGTTCATTGTGCCAACGGACCATCCAAAGGGCCGTCCAGCTCATGTCCAAAACATGGTAGGGCGCCAGCCGGATATCCCGATTTCTGGGTTGGCCGGCAGGCCGGTTGACGGGATTCCGGTCGGAATTCCCCCAGAACGCGGTTTTCCACCCCCGGGAGCGGCTATGAGGTTTGCCGCCAATTTCAACCGTCTCCATTTCGGTGGCGATGACGGTGTCAAAGAAACCTTCCCTCCGGGGCGCGGCCAAAGCCAGTTCCTTGGTCAGGAGAGCTTTCGCCATGAGCTCCCGGTTCGCGGTGCGGCGGGCGAAACGGAAAAGGCCCGAAGCCGAGCGCAGGGAACTGAACCAGGCTTGATTCCAGACCGAGCGGAATTCCCGTTCGCTGACCTCCCCGGGATAATTGGGGCTCTGGGTTACGTTGACGATGAAAACGGGCGCCCCGACCCTTTTCCCGTCGAGATCGAATTCCTGCCAGACGCTTTCTCCCCAATTTTCGAACGCCCAATCATAAGTATGTTTTACATAAGGCTCAAGATCCGGCGGGAGAGGCTTCCCGGACTCAAAAAGGGGCCTTCCCCACCGTTCCCACAGGAAAGCCAGCGCTTTCCGCCACGGATTTCGGATCGAGTCTTCATCATCCGCCACAAACAGGTAGAAGCCGAACTCGCGCTTCCCGGCGGGGTGGACGGCGCCCGGCTTCCGGGCGAAAAACAGCCCCCTTTCAACCTCATCATCGCTCATCCCCAGAGTCAGGACGTTTCTCGGCGCGTCAAGGTCCATGTACCAGCGCACCGCCGTTCCTTTGGACATGATGCCCAGGTCGGGGATCAGGATGAGAAGCTTATCCTCGGCGCTCACGATCAGGGCCGGAGAACGGAAGACGTGTTGATCGATGATGTGACCGTCCTTCGGAGTCAGGTGAGGAGACCAGTGGAAGCCGGGATTGAATTCGGGCCGGACCCGCACCTGCCAGTCGTCCTGCGGCACGCTGTCTTCGAGGTCGAAAACCAGCCGGATATGAAACGCATTGTCGCCGAGCCTTTCCAGGCTCGATTCGGCCCGTATTCCTCCCAGCTCATCCCAGGCGATCGTCCGCACATAGGCTCGAAGCTCGTCGGGAATCCGGAGTGCGTTTTTCTCGATCGCATCTTCACGACCCCAGCCTGCAATCATGAACAGGGAGGCAATAATAGCCCCCGCGCCGCATTTCTTGATCATCATCGCTCTTTGACCGGGCTTTTCGGCCTATTCCGATTTCTCGAGGACAAGACAGTCGATTCCCACCTTGTATCCCTCCGATTCCGCGCTTTTCGAATCGACCACAAACTCGAAAACATTGATGCCTTCTTTTAAATCCACGACTCCGAAATCAAAGGCTTTCGGAGGCCACAAGGGCCGGGTCAGGTCCTCGGTCTCTTTGAATGTATCGACGGGTTCTCCGACAGCCTCTCCGTTTATCCGAACCCGGACGATTCCGTATTCGGGCGCCCTGACGAAATGGATCTTGACATCGTATTCCCCGGCCTGATCGACGGGAACAGCCAGGGAGAATCTCCCTTCCCCGCCGGAATCGAACAGAAGCATATGGTCGCCGCTCAGGTTGGGAAGGGCTTCTTCGACCGCGGGCTTGGCATATATTCCGAGCCGGCTCTCGAAGGAGAGAAGCCCCAGGTCTTCGCCCTCGATCGACCCCGGAACGTGCCACCGGCCTTTGCTCGGATTCCAGGGTTCGTTGGCCATAATCCTCTCGAGCCGGGGCCAAGGTTGATGAACCGTCTTCTGGTACCAGAAGCTCGTGCCCGAATAGTACCCTCTCCCGGTGTTGGGGATGGGGCTGAGCCAGGGCCAGTGCTCGATTTCGAACTTGAAGGATTTTCGGAATGGGATGGGGTCCAGGATATGAAACCGGTAAGCGCTCGACCGGGATCCGATTCCCCTCTCATCCAAGTACGGCACGCCGTGGTAGAGATCGCTGAACAGCCGGTATCGTTGGAATCCCCAGGCATCACAAAAATAATCCTCCGTTCCCGTTCCCAGAAAAGAGACCCGGCCGTCCACGGTGATGATGTCGTCCCCTTCGCCGAACCAACCGGCGACCCGATCCCGATGTCCCATGACCAATCCGACGAAATGGCCGTCTCCCCGGGCCTCGGCCAAAAGGACCGGCCGGCCGCGCTCAGGAGGGTCCGTCTCGAGAAAACGGACATGGAAATAGTGGATGTCCTTTATGGGCTCGGCAAAGACCTGATAATCGATATAAAAATAGAGCGCTTCGGTCTCTCTTTTCGCGTTCTCTTCGGACGGCGGGGCGCTGACCGTGATCCTGGCCGATTTGTTGAACGGCATGTACCACCAGCAGTTGCGGGACCGGCCGTCGGATGAATTCTGGATGGGGACGCTGTTTATCGGCGCATCGACCCCCATGGCCACGCCGAAAAAATCCCCTATGGGGGCTTCGACACTGGGGTGCGCGCTGCCTTCCCAGTACATCCTCACAATCAGGTCGTGCCCTCCCCCGCGCTGGGTGGCCCAGATATGGGTGATCGCTCCCGGCCCCTTGATCTCGGCCAGGGCGATCTCCTCCCCTGTTGTCGGAATATAGTAATTGTCCCGGGGACCGCCCTGACGTTGGTAGGAACTGACCCGGGATGAAGAATAGTGCTGGGTTTGGGACAGCCAAGCCATCGGACCGCGCATCAGCCCCGGCCCGGAAGGCGGGGGCGCGGGCCTGGGTTCGGGTTGAGGGAAGACCATCTTCTCGGCGCGAACAACAAGAAAAGAAACCACCACACACATGATCAAGATGCCGATCGCGGACCGGTTTTTTCTATTCATTTTCCATCTCTCCTTACCGAGGAGCGTTGCCGCCGCAAAAAAATGAGGACGCCTTCGGCATCACTTCTCCGTTTCCCATATCTTCGCCATCGCGGCCAGGTATTCCGCGAACCGGGAAGCGGGGATTTCGGTCCGGGCGTCGATCAGGGACGCCTTCTGCTCGCGCGAAAGAGGGCTGGGGCTCCCGACCACGAACAAAGGGGAAGTGAGCATCCGGCCGTCCGGAAATGCCATCTCGGCCGTCACCTCGGGTAAACCGAGTTCTGTCACTGATCCGGGAGGCGCCGTTACGTGAAAAACGGCCTGCCGCCATCCTCCTGCATCACATGGCACCGGAATTCCGTCGGTTTCTTTTGCCCTCCAGCCTTCAGGAACCCGAAGACGCGCTGTCCCCTGAACCGGATCGTCGGTCTCGTTGTGCATCAGGACCGAGAAATCGGTTTCCTGGCCGGGATAGATCACATGGAGCTCGTCCCCCCCGATCTGGAAGCGAAACCGACCCTCGACTCGAGGATTGATCACCCAGACGGGGCTCGTCCAGGCCTGGCCGCCGTCCCTCTGGAGCGCGCGAAGGTAGTAATAATTCTCGCGCCTGAGAAGAGGCTCCTGGTCAGATATGATCCGCTCCATTTCCCGGGCGTTGGGATTCCATTGGCGGATGACCCGGCCGTTGCGGAAAAGATCCACTTGAACGATCGGGGCCGTCCCGATGACCTTGATCCGGATTTCCCTATCCCCCTCTTCAAGCGTGAATTCCTCCCCCATGAACCGGCCGTTGACCCGGATATCCATCAACATCTTTTCTCCGCTCGTGGCATAAACACGCCGCGACCTGAGGCTGTCGAATAGCGCTTGACGGTTCAGGCTGGGCGCGAAAACAGCGGTGAGTTGGCGGCCGCCGTGGTCGCCCCCGCCGACAAAGCCCCAGCGCATCCCTCTTTCCAGGCCGTCATGGATATAATGCCCGTGAACACGAGTGGCGTCGTTGTCGACCTCCAATCCCTGAAGGCAACCTTCGTATTCGTAGCTCCCCCGGGCCTGGACGATCTCCAT
>JAFGRZ010000215.1 GCA_016934895.1 Candidatus Aminicenantota bacterium | reverse complement strand
TGGGACGGGACGGGAAGGCGACGGGTATCGTCTTCCGGCCGTCGCCGGCATTCACGGCCCTCTCCCAGGCCGTCAAGCCAAAGTCCCGGGAGCGGCTTATGGACGAGAACCGGGCCGCTTTGAAAGCTCTCCGGGAAGCGGGGATCGTCGAGATCCATGACATCGAAGTTCCCGACCAGACCGAGCGTTTCATCGCGCTTCAGGAGAAGGGCGAGCTGACCTGCCGTGTTTGGCTGCGCCCCGACCTGTCGCGCGGCGCTGAGCTCGGCGCCGCGGGCTTCACGATGGGGCTCCATCCGAAGACGGGGCAGAAAGACAATTGGCTCCGTTACGGCGCGCTGAAGGGATACATCGACGGCATCATGGGGACCCACGGGGCGCTCTTTTTCGAGCCGTACTCGGATGAGCCGCAGAACTACGGGCATTGGCGCCGCCACACCTCCGATGATCCCGATCTCCGGGTCGGCAATATGGACAAAATGTACGACCTGATCAAGGCGGGGCTGGAGGCCGGTTTCGTCCCCAACGTCCACGCTATCGGCGACCGCGGGGTCGCCGAGATGCTCAATCTTTATGAAAAGCTGAAAAGCGAGCTGGAGATCAACCTGGAGGGTTTCCGGGTGATCCATGCCCAGGTCATCCGGCCGCAGGATTTCCCCCGCTTCCGCGCGATCGGCGTCATCGCCGAGGTCAATCCCTATCATATCTCGGATGACATGCGCTGGATGGAAGAGCGGATCGGCCGCGAGCGCTGTCGGGGCGCCTACGCCTTCCGCTCGCTTTTGGACAACGGCGCCACTCTGAGCTTCGGATCGGATTGGCCGGGAACGAGCGCCGCGTATTATCACATGCATCCCAGGTACCTGATCTACGCGGCGGTCACCCGAAAAACTCTTAAGGGCACGCCGCCGGAAGGCTGGTTCCCGGAAGAGAGGATTTCCGTCGAGGAAGCCATCCGCGCCTACACGATCAACAACGCTCAGGCCTGCTTCGAGGGAGATCTCCGCGGCTCACTCGAGGTCGGGAAACTGGCGGATATCACGGTTTTTGACCGTAACCTCCTGGCCGTCCCGGCCGATGAAATCCTCCAGGCCGAGGTTGTTTACACCATCGTCGACGGCCGGATCGTCCACGAAAAAGGAGCGGGACCCATAACTTAAAGCTTGCAGAAAACCCGGAATTACCAAATAATATGGGCGAAGACAGCGAGGGCAAGATTGGCCAAAATATTGCTGTTTGAAGACGATGCCATCCAGATCGAGCTGATCAAGAAGCACCTTGAACCACAAGGGCATATCGTGATTGTGGCCAAGAACGGGCAGGAGGGGATCAAACTCGCCCGGGAGGACAGGCCGGATTTAATCCTGATGGACATGATCATGCCGGGCATGCACGGCCTGGAGGCGACCATCAAGCTGAAAGAAGATCCGTTAACCATGGAGATTCCGATCATGGCCCTGACCATCATGAGCTCTCCGAAGTTCGTCCAGGAGTGCTACCGGGCGGGGATCGTCGGCTACATCAAAAAACCCTATAATCCGAATATCCTTCTGGAGAGCGTGGAGAGGATTGTCGGCAAGCCGGAACGGCGAATCGCCAGGATCATGCTCGTCGCCGGGGCCTCGCGGCTGGCGACGATGATCGAGATGAGGTTGGTCCGCCTAGGCTATCAAGTCAACTCTTTCCCCGGCGCCAAGAGCGCCGTGGAAAACCTGGCCAAACAGAAACCCGATGCCGTTTTCCTGGACATATCGCTTCCGGAAAAGCATGTGGCCACGGTCTTCGGAGAACTCGTCCGTGCGGAGGCGACCAAGGATACTCCGGTCATCATTTTCTCATCCCAGTTGAGCAAGGAAAACCTTGAATCAGCCGTTACCCGTTGGGGCGCCCATGGCTATCTCACCTCGGCCTCGGAGATCAACGACGCCCTGCGCAGCATCAAGGAAACGACCGGAAGCTGATGACCCTTCGCATCATAGCATCACCACGCGGATTCTTCCCGAAATGGCCAGAGTGATTCGGCACGCTCCCGCCGCATTGGAGACGATGATCGTCGCCAGGTTGGAAACGGTTCCGACCGGGTGAAAAGTCGGAGTGTTGTTAGCCTCGATGTTGACTCCCTCGCATGAGCCGCCGGCTTCCGGCAGCCAAACATTGAGCGAACTGTCGAATTTTTCGACGGTGTATCCGTTCGGCCGGAACCGGACCCGGACCGGCCGGTTTTCGAAGATCGCTTTGTAGCGGGCATAATTTAGCCGTGTCTGGATCTCCCAGGCTGACTTTTTGAGCTGGTAACCCTCCGAACGGCCCAGGAAAATGCCTGAGGCTCCATATATGACCAGAGAGGCCAGGGCCAATGCGATGATTGCTTCGAGAAGGGAAAAACCGCGGTTCATTCAGAACTCCCGCCAGGCGGCGATGCTGAAGCGGAAGATAAAAAGAACCGGCTGCGAGGTTCTCGGCCCGACGACCGGCCGTCTGTCGTCAGCCACTTGCGGAAGCCACGGAATCAAATTCAGCCGGCGCCCGGCGAAAGCGTAATCCGTTGTCTGGATACTCCCTAAGAGTTGAAGCGCCGCGTCTTCTCCCTCGAGCCTGAGCCCTCCTCCGCCGGCGGTCAAACCGGCCTGGACTTTGAGGTCTTGAGGGGCGCTCTGAGAAATGACGATGCCGCCCTGGCGGACGTCTTCCCCCCAGAGCTCCCGACCGGTGGAGAAGATGACCAGCTGCGTCTGGTCGCTCTTCACATAAGGAATGCCTTCCTGCCAGGAGATGCCCTGCTGGAGGAGGTGGGAGGTGATGGTGATTTCTCCCGAGGCGACCAGGGTGAGGTTGATTCCCGCGAGAAGGGAGGGAACCTCCTGATCTTGAAGGAGGCGGACTTCTCCCCCGTCGATATATCCGCCGCCGAAAGACCGGACTTCGCCGTCGACGATGATGATGCCGAGGGGGACCAGGTCGAACACCTCCTCGCCCTCCGGAGATGAAAAGACGGTTCGACTCTCAGACGGGCTGAATTTCAGGATCCAGAGTCCGCTCTCCATCCGGAAGGATAACACCTGACAGCTTCCTTCGATGGCTGCGACGATCTCTTCGACGTCTCCCTGGACATAGACTCCGCCCAGGCCCATGTCGTTCCTGATGAGATAAACGCCTTCAGGAACAGGCTCCTGCGACTCTTCCAGGCCCAGGACAGAGCGAAGCTGAGCGGTTGAGATATCCTGGGGCCGGAAGATCTCGATGTCGAGAGCCTTTTCAAGCAAGGGGGTGGCGTCCTGAGGGATGAGTGAAGCGTCCGCGAAACTCACCCGAGGCGGCAGGATTGCCCCGGGGTAAGGGAGGAACGTGATGCCGTTTTCCTCCTGAAAATCGTCCTGTTCTTCGGGAGGAAGGTCGCTGTCGAGCAGAAAAGGAATTGTCGAGAGAGGCACATGGCCGGCCAGGACCTCGACTTTGACATCGAGGGAGGACGACCGGCTGAAGGTCAGGTTCGTGAGACGTCCTTCCGATTGGATAGGAAGGACGAACCGGGCCAGGACAAATCCGTCCTGATCCAAAATGTTTTGAGACTGGCAACCGGTACGGCTCTGCCAGATCATCCTTTCTTCTTGCGCCTGACGCTGAATAGGGAAGCGGAGGCCCATCGCTTCCTCGGCCAGAAGATTTCCGGCACTCAGGGCGTCGTTTCTCAATTCGGCGTATCGCTCTTCGGTGAGAACGGCCGGCAAAGGGGCGCTTGTCGCGGCCAGGGAGAGGTGATGGAACCCTTCCTTGATCCCGTTTTCAGAGCCGTAGCCCAAAAGACCGGAGTGTTTTTCATAGCCGCCGATCTTGAGATAGACCTGGGAGATAATAATCAGGCCGAGAGCGAGACCGCCGAAAGCGAGGAATAAAAACATGGTCACGATGAGGATGCTTCCCTTCCTTTTAATAATGCGTTCACCGCTGAACGAGCCCGAGGTTCTTCGGGAAAACAGCAAGCTCATAAATCCTCTCCTGATTGGTTATTCCGGCCAACCGCACACTGATGAGGTTCCTCGTCGGCTGATAGACGGACGCAAAGAGGCCGGCGTCATCGAGCAGGGGCTGCGCCGGGCTGGCGTTGACCTTTCTCCGGAGAATGCGGCTCCTTTCGTCCAAAAAATATCCGACTTCTTCGATGAGTAGAAACTGGGCGGCCGCGCTCTGAAAGGAGGCTTCGAGGGGTTCTTTCAGAACGGCCGTCGTGCCTTCGAGGGCGGCGATGACATGGATTTCCGCCTTTTCCTCTTCGGCCAGGCAGACCCGCCTCCCGGCGCTCAGTCCCGTCACCTTCTCAAGGGAAATTCTTTTTTCTCCGGGCAAGGCGTCCGCAACGAGAGTGTATGTCTCGTCCCGGCTGAGGATGAGGAGCGAAGTTCCGTCCGCGTCGATCCCCTCGACAACGCCGGCCCGAAGCGGCGCTTCCAGCCCGTATCCCGCCCGCAACAGGTCGATCCGGAGCTTGACGAGCGCGGCCTGGATGGCCTGGTTCTGCTCTTGCGCTTCTTTGAGCTTGAAGAAAAGGCTTCGCGTGATGCCGAAGAACTCGAAGGCCGCCATCAAAACGAGAAGGGAAAGCCCCAGGCAGACAAGAGCCTCGACCAGCGAAAATCCTCTCCTTTTCATCGGCTCAGAACTCCAGCTCCCGGCAGAGGAGGAGGCAGAAGGCCGTCCTCCTCTGCGGTTGGCTCCG
>JAFGRZ010000214.1 GCA_016934895.1 Candidatus Aminicenantota bacterium | reverse complement strand
CTCCAAGGGGGCCGACATCTTCAACTACGGGAAATGGCTCAAAGAGGCGCTGGAATCCACGGGCCGACATTCCGTCGAAAGCGTCCCGGCCTGGGATTTCTACAACAAACTGGGACCCGGCGATTACGAGAGGGTCCTCAAAGAAAATGACGTCCTGATTTTCAGCGATGTTGATGCCAAACTTTTCCAGTTGGCGCCGAGTTTTTTCGACCGGGAAAAATTCGGGACCAGGGTTCTGACGTTTCCAGACCGCATCCGGCTGACCGGCGAAGCCGTCCGCCGGGGAAAGGGGATCATGTTTCTAGGGGGGTGGTATTCTTTCAGCGGCGAACATGGCAAGGGAGGTTGGGGCCGAACTTCGCTCCGGGAGATCCTTCCGGTGCGTTGCCTGGAGTTTGAGGACCTCGTCGAAACGACCGAAGGATTCCGGGCCCAAGCCACGTCCCTCGGAAAGAAAATATACAAAGGGATTAATCTGGCGACGATGCCTCCTTTGCTCGGATACAACAAGACGGTGCCCAAGGAGGAAGCCGACATCCTGATCACGATCAAGGAGACCGGCGATCCGCTGGCTGCCCTCGGGCGCTTCGGACGGGGCCGCGTCCTGGCCTTCACCTCAGACCCGGCGCCCCACTGGGGATGCAACTTTGTTTTCTGGAAAAAATACGCCGGGTTCTGGCTGCGCAGTCTCGACCTGGTCCTCGGTAAAGAACCGTGAGCACGCTCCGGCCCGGCCGGGAGATTCTGAGTTCGCTCTCAGCCGCCGCCTCTCCAAGCCGCATTCAGCGGGAACGGGGTATGGTGGAGATGATTTTCTTGAACTGGGATTTTCTCATCATCCTTCTCATCTCCCCGAATTGCTTGAGAAGCTGGTTGACTTCGAAAACCGGCCGCCCGCTTCCCCGGGCGATCCGCAAGCGGCGCCGGCCGTCGATCATCCGCGGATCCTCCCGTTCCCGGGGAGTCATGGAGTTGATCATGGCCTCGAAGTGGAGAATCTTGCGGTCGTCCATGTCCACAGCGGAAAGATTCTTGAAGACGCCTCCGCTGGGCAGGTGCTTCAGGAGACCGGACAAAGAGCCCATCTTGCGGAGCTGCCGGAGCTGTTTCCGGAAATCATCCAGAGTGAACTCCTCCCGGCGGAGACGCCGGGCCATCTCTTCCGCTTCCTTGACATCCGTCTCCCGCTCCGCCTTCTCGATCAGGCTGAGAATGTCTCCCATCCCCAGGATGCGGGAGGCCATCCGGTCGGGATGGAAAATCTCGAGCTTATCGAATTTCTCGCCCGTCCCGATGAACTTGATGGGTTTCTCCGTGACCGAAACGATGGAAAGAGCGGCCCCTCCCCTGGCATCGCCGTCGAGCTTGGTCAGGATGACCGCCGTCAGCCCGATTTTCTCCTCAAAAGCCTGGGCGGATCGGACCGCGTCCTGGCCGGTCATGGCATCGCCGACATAAATGATCTCGGTCGGCTGCAGGATGTCTTTGACCAGACGAAGCTCAGCCATCAACTCCTCGTCGACGTGGAGACGTCCGGCGGTATCCACGATGATAAGGTCATGACCGCGGTTCCTGGCCTCAAGGAGAACATCCTTGAGGGCTGTCTGGGGCAAAGTCGTCTGCTCCCGGTTCAGCCCATAAAAGGACAGCCCAAGCTGCCCGGCGATCATCTTCAGTTGATCCTGGGCGGCCGGCCTCTTCAGATCGAAGGAAATGAGAAGCGGATTCTTGTGCAGGGAAAGGCACCATTTGGCCAGCTTGCCGCAGGAGGTGGTCTTTCCCGAGCCCTGGAGTCCGACCAGCATGAAAATGGTCGGCGGATGACCGGAGAAACGCAGGGGCACCGCCTCCCGGCCAAGGACGGCCGTCAGCTCGTCGCGGACGATCTTGATGACCTGCTGGGCGGGCGTCAGACTATCGAGAACCTCCTGGTTCAGGGACCTCGCCCGGATCCTTTCGATAAGGTCTTTAACGACTTTGTAATTGACGTCGGCCTCGAGCAAGGCCAGACGGATCATCCGCAGGGTCTCGGCCATGTTCTTTTCGGTGAGCTTTCCCTCCCCCCGGATATACTTCAGCGCCTTCTCCAGACGCGCCGAGAGTTGTTCGAACATCGTGGACCTCAGGGAAATGCCGTAACGGCATCACTATTATCCGGCTTTCCTCTCCGAAGTCAAACCCGCCGGCCCGGGAAGCGAGCGGGCTGACAACCACCGCCAGTAACCAAGGCGAGGGCCTGTTGGACGACAAACCCGTTTGAGGACGCAGCGGGCACGGATCTCCTCCGAAGGAGGAGAGAGTGGAGCCCGAAACCGAGCCGCCTTTGGCTCGCCGGGAAAAAGGCGGCGTGGTTTGGAGCGAACAGGCCCGAGCCTTCTCTTGACAACAGGGGGCATTCCGGGTAAGGTAGGAGTCACTCCGAACACAAACACGCCCTGAGAGAAGAAAAAAATTCATCATTGCCCTCTTTGGAGGACAGTATAATGACCGACAAGAAGATCGACTACGAAGAGATCACCAAGCTCGTCGGCTTTCTCGAAGAAAAAAACTTGACGCAATTCGAGCTCGAAGTCGAGGGATTCAAGATCAAGATCAGCCGGGCCCTTCCCGCCCCCGCCTCCTCCGCCAAGATATCCGCCCCGGCGGCTCCTCGCTCCGCTGAAGAGCCGGCGAATCCGGCCTTCCCTTCCGAGCCGGCGCTCAGCGAAAAAGAAGATCATTTGCACTTCATCACTTCCCCCATGGTCGGGACATTCTACCGGGCGCCGGATCCGACCTCGCCGCCGTTCGTCGAAATCGGCGAGGAGGTCAAAAAAAGTCAGACTCTCTGCATCATCGAGGCCATGAAACTGATGAACGAGATCGAATCCGATGTCGACGGCATTATCGCCGATATCTACGTGGAAAACGGAAAGCCGGTCGAATACGGGCAACGGTTGTTCTCTATCCAGCCGGCGGCGGTCTGAATCCTCATGTTCTCCAAGATCCTGATCGCCAACCGGGGAGAGATCGCCCTCCGGGTCATCCGGGCCGCCCGTGAGCTGGGAATCAAGACGGTCGCGGTGTACTCCGAGAGCGACCGCAACAGCCTGCACACCATCCTGGCCGACGAAAAGGTCTGCATCGGCCCGGCCAAGGCCTCCGACAGCTACCTTGATATCCCGAATATTCTCAGCGCCGCCGACATCACCAAGTCGGACGCGATCCACCCGGGTTACGGATTTCTGGCCGAAAACCCGCGTTTCGCCGAGATCTGCGAGTCGTCCGGGATCACCTTCATCGGCCCCCAGGCGGCCTTGATCAGGCTGATGGGAAACAAAAGCCTGGCCCGCCAAGAGATGAAGAGGGCCCGTCTCCCCGTCATCCCTGGAAGTGATGAGGTTGTCGAATCTCTTCCCTACGCCAAAAAAATCGCCAAGAAAATGGGCTATCCCATCATCCTCAAAGCGGCGGCCGGGGGAGGCGGCAAGGGCATGCGGATCGTCCGCACGCCGGGCCAGTTCGAGGATCTGTTCGCCCTGGCTCAGAACGAAGCCCGGGCCGCGTTCAGCGATGCCTCTCTGTACATCGAAAAATACCTGGCCAGCGCCCGCCATATCGAGATCCAGATCATCGCCGACACGCACGGAAATGTCGTGGCGCTCGGGGAAAGGGAATGTTCGATCCAGCGGAAACACCAGAAGATCATCGAGGAGACTCCATCGCCCTATGTCGATGAACGGCTGCGCAAGAAAATCGTCAAAGCGGCCGAGGAAGCCGCCCGTTCTATCGGCTACCAGAGCCTGGGAACATTCGAGTTTCTGGTCGACGAAAAAAAGAAATTCTATTTTATGGAGGCCAATACCCGGATCCAGGTCGAACACCCCATCACGGAAATGGTTTACAACGTGGATCTCGTCAAAGAGCAGATCCGGATCGCCGCGGGAGAGAAGCTGTCCATCGCCGATGGCTTGGAGATGCGGGGATACAGCCTGGAATGCCGCATCAACGCCGAGGACCCGGTGACATTCAGTCCCTCCCCGGGGACGATCGATTTTCTGGTCTTTCCCGGAGGCCAGGGCATCCGGGTCGATTCGGCCGCCTACCAGGGTTGGAAAATCCCCTCCGACTATGATTCCCTGATCGCCAAAATCGCCGTCCTGTCACCCTCGCGGGCCGAGGCCATCCGGAAGATGCAAATGGCCCTGGAGATGACCACCATCGTCGGCATCAAGACCAATCTTCCCCTCCACCTGACCATTCTCTCCGATTCCGATTTCATCGCCGGGCGGTACAATACGCAGTTCATGGAAAGATACCCGAAGAAGAACGGAAATCAAAAATAGGGAGCTTTCGATTCCGGACCGGTCACGACCGCCACGGTGAAGGCGCCGGCGTTATCCCCGACGACGAGCTCGTTGATGCCCAGAAAGAGCCGTCCATTGGTCGGCATCTCCAGCCGGTTCCGGGCTCCGATGAAGAAAAGCTCGAAGACTTCCTCCGTTCTCTCCTCCCCGGTTCTTTCGTCCTTGATCACGGTGACGGCGGCAACCACTTTCCCGATCAGAGATCCCAAGTTCTGTTCCTGCAGGGGCTGCTGGACGGTCCTCAGGTCGGTGCCTTCGGGCCCGCATTCGGCCTGGGGATTTCCTTTCTGGAGCGAAATACTGCCCTCGGCATCAAACCGCACGTCTTGGCCCGCGACGACATCGATGCCCGTATCCGTCCAGGCTGCGTCCCCGGAGACGACAATGTGGCGCAACTCCTCTCCGGCGCCCGGACCGAAGACGAACAGCCAGCCGGCTAAGAAAAGGAACCGGGCGGCCCTCATCCGTCGAGTCCTCCCCGGTCCTCCGGCTTTTCTTTCCCGAGCGCGAGGATCCGGATCATCGCTTCATGAATGAGGCCGTTTGTGGCCAGGCATTCCCGGCTTGAAATCAGGAACACGGCTCCTTCGAAATTGGTCACGTGTCCGCCCGCTTCCTCGACGATCAACGCGCCGGCCGCCTGATCCCAGGGCTTGAGTTTGAGCTCCCAGAAACCATCGAAGCGGCCGCAGGCAACGTGGCAGAGATCCAAGGCGGCCGAGCCGCAGCGCCGGACGGCCTGGGCCCGGATCAGGAAATGATTGAAGTGCACGATATTGTTGACCGGGCTTTCCCGAAGGTCGTAGGGAAATCCGGTGGCCAGAAGGCTCCGGTCCAGATTATCAACCGCCGAAACCCGGATCCCACTTCCGTTGAGCCAAGCGCCCCCGCCTTCCAGGGCATGGAAGATCTCCTCCCGCATCGGATCATAGACGACCCCCAGGACGACGCGTCCTTGGTGTTCCAGGGCGATCGAGACCGCAAAGATCGGGAAGCGATGGGCAAAATTGGTCGTCCCGTCCAGCGGATCGATAACCCAGCAAAGCTCATTTTTCTCCCCCCGGTTCAGGCCTTCCTCGGCCAGGAATCCATGATCGGGGAAGGCGGCCGCGAGCCGGTCGACGATCAAATCCTGGGCCCGGCAATCGAATTCAGTCACCAGGTCGACGGCGCCCTTAAATGAGATCCGGGCGCCTCCTTCCATGCCCGACCGGAGCATCGCTCCGGCCTCCCGCGCCGCCGCCTGCGCCGCCCGGAGATGCCTATCCCAATCCGCCATGATGACCATATATTATCAACTCACCCCGCCGCATACAACCCCGCCCCTTTTCCCTCCTCATTCAGAGGGGGTATTTCAAAGCGTTGGCATTTTCCGCATATTGTATTATGATAAATTCAGATCGGCCATGGACTACCGGATCATTTGGCGAAAAAAACCGAAGGAGTCGAGCCCGGACACTATGGAGATCCCACGCCCCAAAAAGAAACGGAAAAAGGCGGCCGTCATCGCCCTTTTCGGCCTTCTGGCCATAATCCTCGTCATCGGCAACCTGCGTTCCCGGAGAGAAAAATCACTCGAGGTGACGATTGAAAGGGTTTCCCGGAAAGGCTTGACTTCGATCGTTTCGGCATCCGGGGAGATCAAGCCGAAAAAAAATATCAACATCAGCGCTCAGGTCCCCGGGCAGATCATCAAGATCGGTGTGGTCGAAGGACAGGAAGTCAAGACCGGCGACTTTCTCATCAAGTTCGATGCCACTCAGTACGAAGCCGTCGCCGAAAGGGACAAAGCCCTCATTCAGGCCTCCCGGTCGCAGCTCATCCAGGCGGAGGCCCGGATGAAGCGCGAACAGAACAACTATGAACGGCAGAAACAGCTTTTCGACAGTCAGCTCATCTCCCAGGAACAACTGGAAACCGCCAAAGTCGATTTCGATATCGCCAAAGCCGAGGTTCAATCCATCCGCCACCAGATCCAGCAGGCGGAGGCATCGCTCAAGAGCACCCTCGATAGTTTGGGCAAAACCATTTACCATTCTCCGATCGACGGGATTATCACCAGCCTCCCGGTGGAAGAAGGGGAGATCGCCGTTGTCGGCACGCTGAACTTCGCGGGCACCATCCTGATGACCATCGCCGACCTCTCGGAGATGGAAGTGGAGGTCGAAGTGGACGAGACCGACGTTATCGGAGTCCGCCTCGGCCAGAAAGCGAGAGTCAAGGTCGATGCCCTCCCCGACCAAATCCTGGATGGAACGGTCACGGAGATCGGGAGTTCAGCCATTGCCAAAATGGCCAGCTCGCAGCAGGAATCACGGGACTTCCTGGTCGCGATCACGTTAACCGACCCTCCGGACACGCTCAAGCCGGGTCTCTCGGCCTCCGCCGACATCATCACCGCGGAAAAGAAGGAGGTCCTGGCCGTCCCCATTTCCGCACTGGTCCTCAGGGAAAAGGAAGGCGGCACGGCCGCCGCGAAAGAGACGGAGGAAGAAGGCGTCTACATCGTCACCGACGGGCGCGCCAAGTTCTGTCCCGTGAACAAGGGAATCATGGGGGGAATGTCCATCGAGATCACATCCGGCCTCAAGGAAGGTCAGGAGGTCATTGTCGGCCCTTACGTCTCCTTGCGCGAACTCAAAGACGGGACTCTCGTCAAGACCGAAAAAAAATCGAAAAAGCCAGAATGAATCCTCAGGACGGCGCCCTGATCAGGGCGGAGAATCTTCGCAAGGTCTATCCGCTCGAGAAACAGGAAGTCCAGGCCCTTCGAGGGGTTTCCTTCACCGTCCAAGCCGGCGAATTCCTGGCCATCATGGGGCCCTCGGGGAGTGGTAAATCCACCCTGATGAATCTGCTGGGCTGTTTGGATACTCCGACGGCCGGCCGGTATTATCTCTCAAACCGCTTGGTCAGCGCCCTGTCCGAAAACGAACTGGCTCGCATCCGCAACCAGGAAGTCGGGTTCGTCTTCCAGGTATTCAACCTGCTCCCGCGGGCCACCGCTTTCCGCAATGTCGAGTTGCCGCTCATCTATAAGGGGATGAAAAAAGCCGAGCGCGAGGAGCAGGTGAAACGCGCGCTGGAGATGGTCGAGATGTCCCCCCGGCTGAATCACCGTCCGCCGGAGCTCTCGGGAGGCGAGAGGCAACGCGTGGCCGTCGCCAGGGCGCTCGTCAACAAGCCCTCGATCATCCTTGCCGACGAGCCGACGGGCAACCTCGACTCCAAGACAGGCGCGGAGATCATGAAGCTGTTCCGCAGACTTCACGCGGATGGGAACACGATCATCATCGTCACTCATGACCAGGAGATCGCCGATCAAACTCAACGGATTATTTTCCTGCGCGACGGGATGATCGAATGGGACCGGCGCCGGGGTGAACATTGAGCCTATTCGGCCGGCTGTCCGGGATTTTTTTCAATCCCGGGCGGACTTTCAGGCGGATCGCCGAACGTCCCGTGTGGGTGGACGCCTTGGTCATCACACTCATCCTTGTTTGCCTCTATTCCTATCTCGTCTTTCCCTATGGACAGAAAGACAACCTCGCCTTCCTGGAAAACAACGCGGCTCAACTGAAGCAACAGTGGGGGGAGGAGAGGTACGCGTTCTCGGTGGACCGGATCGAAGGCCGGGACCGCATTTTGACGGCTTTCTTGATCACTCCCTTGACTCATCTCAGCGGCTGGCTGTTTTCAGCGCTCGTTGTCCTGGGGATGGGACGCCTCGTCTCGCCCACCGGCCACTATCTCCAGGTTTTTTCCTCTTTTCTCCACGCGGGCTTCGTCGACATACTCCTGGGGAACGCGTTGCGGATGGTCCTCGTTCTCAAATGGAAATCCGTCGTCCAGACCTCGACCCGCTTGACGGTTTTTTTCCCCGGATTGGATGTCATGTCCGCCGCCTACGGTATCCTGGGCCAGATCGATTTTTTCCAGCTTTGGATGTTCGGCCTGTTGGGGATCGGCCTGGCCGCCTCCTTCAAGATCCACCTGAAGAAAGCCCTCGTCATTTCCCTCGCCTTCTGGCTTCTCAAGACATCGTTGATGATCACGCTGACGCTCGCCGGCCT
>JAFGRZ010000213.1 GCA_016934895.1 Candidatus Aminicenantota bacterium | reverse complement strand
CACAGCCATCCCTTGGAAGAAGAAGCGGTCGAAAAACCGCGCAGGAAATGGTGATGCCGAAAATCCTCATCCACACCATGTACTTTCTGCCGGAGTTCGGCAGCGCGCCCATCCTGATGAACGAGTTGGCAGGCTACCTGGCAGGCAGGGGGCATGAGGTCGAGGTCATCACCACCTTGCCCCGGCCGCCGCAGAACAGGGGCTACGAGGGTCGGCTTTATATGCGGGAGAAGCGGGATGGATTCCTGGCCAAGCGCTTTCCGACGAACTTCGCCGAGCATCCTATCGGGCGGCTTGTCGCTTGGACGATCTATACTACGGCCACGATCGCGAACCTCGTTTTTGTGAGAAGAGGAGACGTGCTTTTTCTGCGTCTTCCTCCGCTTCAGCTCGGTCTGACGGGAATCATCGCCCGGCGGCTGAAAGGCGTGCGCTTCGTCCTCAACGTCCAGGACATCCACCCCGACCTATCCATCCAGTCGGGCATCCTGAGCAACCCGTTTTGCATCCGGCTGGCCCAGGCCTTCGAGAAGTGGATCTACGGGAATTCCGAGACGATCGCCGTCATCAGTGAGGGGTTCAAGAAGAACCTTCTGTCCAAGGGTGTTCCCCCGGCGAAAATCCACATCCTGCCGAACTGGGTGGATACGGATTTTATAAGGCCGATGCCCAAGGACAACCCCGTGGCGAGGAAGTTCGGGCTGGCCGGAAAGTTCACGGCCATGTATTCGGGGACGATCAGCATCTCGAGTAACTTGGCCCTGGAGAAAGTGCTCGAGGCCGCGGCCCGGCTCAAAAGCCGGCCTGACATGGCCGTGGCCATCGTGGGGGAGGGGCGGAAGAAGAAGAGCCTGGAAGACAAAGCGGCCGCCCTGGGCTTGACGAACGTCGTCTTCATTCCCTTCCAGCCCTACGCCGACCTGCCGGCGCTCCTTGCCTCGGCCGACGTTCTGCTCGTCCCTCTGGACACGGAGAAATCCCACCTTTCGGTGCCATCCAAGCTCTACAACTTCATGGCTGCCGGCCGCCCCATCCTCGGCCTGGCGGACGCGTCCTCCGAGGTGGCAGAGCTCATCGCCTCCACGGGTTGCGGGCTGTGTGTTCCCCCAGACGACCCGGCCGGAATCGCCGCGGCGATGGTCAGGTTGAAGGAAGCGTCGGCCGAGGCGCGGGCCATGGCCGAGCGGGGCCGAAAACACGCGGAGTCGCACTATTCGAGGGCTGTGGTTCTAGAACGCTACGAAAAGCTCTTGGCCGGCGCGGCCTGATATTGTAAAGTAAGCCTCGGTGAAAAAGCTCCTGAAGTACTGGCTGCCGCCTGTTGTCTGGGCGGCGCTCTTCTTTCCAGTGGGGAATGTCTATCTCAGCAAGCCATGGTTGTCCCGGATCGTTTATAAAGTGCTTGTTTATTTCTTCCCTTCGACGACAATCGCGACTTCGGATGCGTTTTACCTCGTCATCCGCAAATCCTTCCATTTCATCGAATACGCCGTCCTGGCCTACTTGCTCTATCGCGCCTTCCACGCCGGCCGGGCGCTCCGCTGGAAAGCTTCCTGGGCACTCTGGGCGGGACTTATTGCCGTGGGCTACGGGCTTCTGGATGAATCTTTGCAGAGAATTGTCCCGGGCAGGAAAGGATCTTTCATCGACTGGGGGATCGACTCTGCCGGAGCGCTGGCCATGTTGGCGTTTATTTATCTGAGGAGTCGGAAGCCGTCCCGGGAAGGGCCTGGATACTGGGGAAAGCTTACCCGGGCCGTCTATTTGAAGCGGCCGTTCGACGTAGCGGTGTCGGGATTGGGATTGATTCTATCTTCGCCGCTGTGGATTGTGTTCTCCTTTTTGATCTGGGCCGGAGACAGGGGGCCGATATTCTATCTCCAGGAGCGCGTCGGCCGGGGAGGCCGCATCTTCAAGGCGATCAAGTTCCGCTCCATGATAAAAGACGCGGAGAAGGGCAGGGGAGCGGTCCAGGCCGTGGAGAACGACCCGCGCGTGACCAGGGTGGGTAGAATCATGCGGGCCACGGCCATGGACGAGCTGCCGCAGCTCGTGAACATCTTCAAGGGCGACATGAGCTTCGTTGGCCCGCGGGCGCTGCGGCCGGAGGAGAAAGAAACGCGGGGGGATGGCCGCTCCGTGAGGCTGGAAGAAATTCCAGGGTATCAGGAGCGGTTGGCCGTCCGGCCGGGCCTGACGGGGTTGGCGCAGGTTTATCTGCCCACGGACGCGCCCAGGAAAGCGAAATTCCGCTATGACCGGCTGTACATAAAGAAGCAGACTTTCTGGCTGGATATGAAAATCATGGTGTTGTCCTTCTGGATAACATTCCGGGGCAAATGGGAGAGTAGAGAAGCTAAGGTGTGAGGACGGGGGCAAAAAAGACCTCGGTCGATATTATGTGGATAGGGTGACAGTCCCCTGTGGGGACAGTCCCCTGCGGGGACAGTCCCCCGTCCCTCCCCGGTTCCCGTGCTGAATCGAGCTTCGGCTGTCATCCTTTGACGGAGCCCGGAGAGAGGGGCGGTGGGGGTTAAGAGAAGGCGCCCAAGCAGGTGATTGACACGAGTCGGGGGGTCGGGGATAATAGCCCTGATTTTAAAAAAAAGATGAGGGCCTATCCGGCCTTTGTGAATATGTAGCTAGGAAATTATGAAACAGAGTTATGACATCATCATCGCCGGGGCGGGGCCCAGCGGGCTCCATGCTGCGCGCCGACTTGCCGAAAAGGGATATGACGTCCTCGTCCTTGAGAAAAAGGCCGAGGTGGGGGAGTCCGTAAACTGCACGGGCATCATCGGCCGGGAGACGTTTGAACGCTTTTCTCTTTCGCCTGAATCCCGCCAGAGGGACATTCAGGATGTCCGTCTGGTTTCTCCCTCCGGGGTCTCGATCGTCTATAAGCACCCCAAGCCCTTTGCCTGTATTGTGGATAGGCGGAGGTTCGACCGCGATATGGCCAAAGCCGCCGAAGCCGCGGGCGCGGAAATCCGCACCGGATGCAGCGTCAAAGATTTACGGCAGGAAGGGGAAGGGGTTTCGGTCGAAACCGGCGCAGGCGAAGAAGAAGGCGGAGAAGGCATCGGGACTTATCGGGCCCGGGCGGTGGTGCTGGCCACGGGAGTTCAGTGGGAATTGAGCCGCAAGGCCGGCCTGGGCGTTCCGCGGGGCCGCCTGGTCGGCGCCCAGGTCGAGCTCGAAGCGCCGGACGTCGACATCCCCGCGATTTATGCCGGGACCGAAATCGCGGCCGGAGGTTTCGCCTGGGCCGTGCCGACCGCGCCCGGCAAGGCAAAGTTCGGCTTGATCACGGAATCCGATCCCAGGGGCTGTTTCCATATGTTCGCCGATAAACACCTCGGCGGTTCGTACGGGAGCGGATTCAACGGAAATGTCCAGTACAAAATCATCGCCCAAGGGCCGGCCATCAGGACCAGCGGCCGGGCGGTCATTTCGCTCGGCGAAGCGGCCGGCCAGGTCAAGACGACCACGGGCGGCGGGATCAGCTACGGCCTTCACTGCGCGGAGATCGCCGCCTCGGTCATCGGGGAGCTCCTTCGACATGAAGGAGCGGTTAAGGAGCGAGACCTCCAGGAATACGATCGCGCCTGGCGGAAGGCTCTTCAGAAGGAAATACAGCTTGGGTTGTTCGCCCGGAAAATCTGGTCGCGGCTTTCGGACGCTCACATCGAGAGCGCCTTCCGCGTGGCCCAGGAGGACGGGCTCATCCCCTTGGTGCAGAATCACGGGGATTTCGACTGGCACTCCGGCCTGATCATGGCCTTCCTGCGGCAGGCGTCGCTGTCGAAAATCCTCTCGGGCGCGGGCAAGGCGTTTTTGCCGTTCAGGGACAGTCGTTCCTGAAGGACGGCTGGGTCCTGAAGGCCGTAGAAAAAGATCAGCATGGGACGAATAAATAAAGCCTGCTTTTTTTCCCTGCTGGTCTTGCTTATACAGGCTTCCAGTCCGTCGCTTTCCGGGCAGAGCTTCGACCGGAGGGTGGACGATATCGTGTCCCGAACTTGGATGAAGATCGGGCCGTTCCGGATCATCCCTGGATTCGAGTTCAGGAATTTCGGCTGGGTGTCGAACATCTACGGCCGGACGAGCGCGGAAGAAACCCTGTCCGATTTTCTGATCACGCCGTCCGCCAAGGTTGATGTCTATTTTATTTTGATGCGGAGCCTGATTCTGTCCTTCACGGAAAATCCCGAATATCACATCTATCTCAAGAATCCGCGGTACAACCGTTTGAACAACAACTACGGCGCGGAGCTGTCTTTCCCTTTTCTGGGACCTCTCGTCATCACCGGGGGTTTCGATTCACGGCGCTACCGGCATCTCCCCTTGCCCGAAGTCGATCGGCAGGTGGAGGCCGAAACTAGGCGGATTCGAGTCGAGATTGCTTATGAAACGCCGCGCCGCCTGTCCTGGACTCTGAACGGTTTCGCCCAGGAGTTGGGCTATGTGGATATCCTGGAGGATTCAGGAGAAGAGGACGCCTTGTCCAGGAGCCTGAACCGCCAGGAGGTCGGCGGACGGCTCGAGGTTCGATATGAAGCTTTCCGGGGTTCCCGCTTGTTCCTACAGCTCGGATACGTCCGTCATAATTTTCTTTATGATGAGGCGGGCTGGAAAGACGCAGAGACGAGAAGCTTTCTGGCCGGGATACGGTTCCCTCAACAGGGCGTCCTCTCGGGCAGCCTGGCCCTGGGATTCAAGCGCTTTCAGCCCTCGGACCGGAGCCTGCCCCGCTTTTCCGGAATGATCGCTCAGACACAGGTGGGAATTCGTCTGGGAACGGATTCATCACTCTCCCTGGGCTACAATCGGGACACGTCATTTTCCTACTGGGCGAACACCCTCTACTACCTCAGCGATTCTTTCAACGCGTCATATTCGATGAGTCTTACGCGCTATTTGGATATAAGGCTGAGCGGATTTTATACCCTTTTTAATTACCCTAATACGGCCGAGGAAGGCGCGACTGAGGACACCGGCCCTCCGCCCGGATGGGGAGACCGTTACGGTGGCTTCTCGGCGGGTTTTACCGTCCCGGTGTGGAAAAGCATCCGGGCCGGCCTGACCTACCAGTACTGGACGCGCCCCTCGGGCTTTCTCGGCTCCGGGGACGGACACTTGGTGACGATCAACTTCGTCCGGAAGTGAGAGTTTCCGGGCTGAAAATAAGATCTGGAAATGATAATTTCAGACGAGCTAAAATCCGGAGCACCCGACCGAACCGGCCGGCTTCGGAAAAGCTTTTTGTTGAAAAAGACGTCCAAATAAGCGAAAATACTTTGTTTTTCAATTGAGAGGCGGATTCCAAATGATTTTAAGAGATATATTTATTTTAGGTTTCACCGTCTTGATTGTTCTTTTTCCCTGCATGGGCGTTTCCGGCCAGGTCCCCGAACCCACGGAATACCGCGTCGGCCCCAAGGACGTCCTGCAGGTTGATGTTTACGGCGTGGAATCGCTGACCAACCTGGAGGTGACGATCTCCGAGATGGGCAAGATCACCCTCCCGCTCCTCGGGGAGGTGGACGTCAACGGCCTGACGAAATCCGAGGTCGAGGCCAAGCTCGCCGGATTGCTGCGCGAGTCGTTCCTGCGCGACCCGAAAGTCACGGTGCTCATCACCCAATACCAGAGCCGCGTCGTTTACGTCATCGGCGCCGTGCAGAAGCCGGGCGTCTATCCTCTTCTCAGCCGCAAAACCCTTCTTGAAACGCTGGTCGGCGCCGGCGGCCCGACCCCGGCCGCGGGGCCGGAGGTCATTGTCGTCCGCAGACAGGAAGGCGAGGAAGGCCGGTCGCTGCGAATACCCCTTCAGGGCCTGATGTACGACGTGGAAGGCAGGCTCGACATCCCCCTTCAGCCCGACGACGTCGTCAACGTGCCCGCCGACCGCAACGTGACGATCTACATCCTCGGCGCGGTCAAGAGCCCGGGCGCCCTTGAGGTCAAGCTGAGCAGCCTGCCCACATTGCTCAAGGCCGTCACCAAGGCCGGCGGATTCACCGACCGGGCCAACCAGCGCGACGTCCGCATCCGCCGGACGGACGACCGGGGCGTCGAGAAGGAAATCCGGGTCAACGTCCGGAGCATCATCGCCGGCAAACAGAAGGACGTCCCCCT
>JAFGRZ010000212.1 GCA_016934895.1 Candidatus Aminicenantota bacterium | reverse complement strand
TCGGCAATTTTTTGACAGGTCTTAAGTTATTGATATCAATATAATTAAATCATTTATGGGCTTGGCATAACGATTGCAATAAAGGAGAGCGAAAACGACACCTGACGAGACAAGGAGGTGAGAATAGCCGGTTAGACAAATACAGCAAGATGGAGGTTGGGAGCGAAGTTATCGTTTCGCTCCTGAGTCAATGGATCATCCGGCGGGCGGCGCGAGCGTTCGCCGGAACGTCCGCGACGGCGCTCCTGCGGCGCCGAGCGGATGTTGGGAAAAAGGAGGAAATTTCAGTTGAAGAAAATCATTTTGGCGCTTCTTAGCGTCGTCCTAATCAGCGGCCTTCTCTGTGCCCAGGCGCCGACGGGAAAGATCTACGGAACGGTCACCGATGAAGATGGGAATCCTCTCCCCGGAGTCTCGGTCGAAGCGACCAGCCCCAAGTTCATCGGCAAGGCCACGACCGTGACGGATGCCGACGGCATCTACCGTCTGTTCGCCCTCCAGCCGGGGACCTACCGCATCGCCTTCACCCTGCAGGGATTCAAACCGCTGGTCAGAGAAAGAATCGTCGTCCAACTCGATATGACCGTCAAGCTGGATGCCACCCTGCAGATGGGCGCCCTGGAAGAGGAAGTGACGGTCGTCGGGCAGTCGCCCCTGATCGATGTCAAGAGCACGGTCAAGGGGATGACTTTGACCAAGGAGATGTTCGAGGTCCTTCCCCGCGGGAGGAACTTCGACACCCTGGCGACGGCCGTTCCGGGCGTCAACTACGAGCCCTGGCTGGGCGGCCTGTCGGTCGACGGGGCCTCGGGCGCCGAGAACATGTTCTACATGGACGGCACCGAGATGAACAGGACCGATACGGGCGTAAGCGGCCAGTCGGCGGCTTTCGAGTTCGTCGACGAGGTCCAGATCAGGGCCTCGGGATATCCGGCCGAGTACGGCGGAGCGCTGGGCGGAGTGGTCAGCGTCGTCACCCGCCAGGGCGGCAACGAGTACCACGGGGAACTCATCGGCTACTACGAAGGGTCGCGTCTGGCCGGGAAAGAGAGAGACGTTCTCCGCATCAATCCTTTTGACCCCTACCTGGCCGAATACGTCAACTACCAGGATATGTACGGGAAAGATCTTTCTGATATCGGAATCCCGCGGGACAGGTATGAAGGCGGTTTCAGCCTGGGCGGTTACATCCTGAAGGACAAGTTGTGGTTTTTCGGCTCGGTGCTCCCCGTCTATTATGTCAACGCCCGGACGATCGACTGGCTGTCGACCGACCAAGTGGAGAAAGACGAATTCACCCAAAAGTGGTACTTCTACAACTTTCAGGCCAAGATCACGGCCCAGCCGTTGAACTTCATGCGCATCGGCGCCTCGTTCGTCAACAATTTCAGCAAGCACAAGGGGAACCTTCCCGCCCGGGCCGGCACCGACAGCCCGGATGATGTCTGGGACCAATACGGCTTCAGCTTCCCTAACTACACGGTCCAGGGTTTCGCCGACCTGACCTTCGGCAACAACTTCATGGTCAACATCCGCGGCGGCCGGTACTTCCGCAACACCACGGACCAGCTCGTCAACTCGAACTCGCCCCGCTGGCTCCATACCGGTTACGGCACGTCGATTTATCCAGATATCCCGGCCGAATACCAGAAACCCAGAGGCTGGCAGAACCACGCCCGGATCAACGAGTGGAAGAGGAACATCCAGTACAAAAACCATGCCGAGGCCGACTTTACCTTTTACATCAACCTGGCCGGGGAACACGCCTTCAAGGCGGGCGTCGGCTATATCAAGCAGGGCGAGGATGTGGACGGCTCGGTCAATATGCAGTATCCCGAGACCTACTTCTTCTGGGGCCGCGATCTCGTCCAACACGGAGTCAATTACGGCCGTGGAACGTACGGCTATGTCGAGGTCCGCGGCAATCAGGACTCGGGTCCCTTCGGCAGCCTCTGGAACGTCTACAACGAGCGCTGGGCCCTCTACATCCAGGATTCCTGGACGATCGCCGACCGGTTCACCCTGAACCTCGGCATCCGGGCCGAGACGGAATATCTCCCTCCCTACACGGCCGACCTTCCGCCCGAGTACCAGAACTGGCGGCCGATGGAATTCGGGTTCGAAGACAAGCTGTCACCCCGGATCGGTTTCGTTTACGACATTTTCGGCGACGCCAGCCTGAAGGTCTTCGGCAGTTACGGCCGCTATTACGACACGATCAAGACCTACATGGCGGCCCATGCCTACGCCGGGTTCAAGTGGAAGAGCGCCTATTACGCTCTCAACGATTATCGTTGGGACCAGTGGGGCGCGGCTCCTGCTCCGGGCAATCCGCTGTTGTTGATCCTCGACTGGCGCATCCCGTCGTTCGAGACGACGGACCCCGACCTCAAGCCGGTCAGCCAGGATGAGATCTCCGCCGGCGTCGAGAAGATGCTGATGGAGAACCTGTCGTTCACGGCCCGGTTCGTTTACAAGCACCTCCTCTACATGATCGAGGATATCGGAGTTTTCGTTCCAGGTCAGGGAGAGGTTTATTTTGAGGCTAACCCCGGCTTCGGCTACACACTCCACCAGGGCAACGGCACCGGGATGATGGATCCCACGTATCCGGAGACGCCGAGAGCCAAGCGGGACTACTACGCCCTCAACCTGAGCATCGACAAAAGGCTGGCCGACAACTGGCTGGCCGGATTCTCCTACACCTGGAGCCGGTTGCAGGGCAACTGCTCCGGCCTGGCCGCCGCGGATGAGTTCGGCCGGGTGGCGCCGTACGTCGAGCGGATGTTCGACAACTGGTCGATGGCCGTGACCAAGAACCTCGACTACATCGACGGCCCGCTGCCCACCGACCGCACCCACTTCTTCAAGTTCTACGGCTCCTACACGTTCCCCTTCCGCCTGACCGTCGGAACGGTCGTCAACGCCATGAGCGGCACGCCCTTCACCGAAACCTGGTCGATCCTGGGCGTTTACTGGTATCCCTTCAACCGCGGGTATGAGCGGAGCAGCACCTCCGGCAACGACCTGAAGCAGACGAGGACTCCCTTCTATTGGTTCGCCAACGCCTATGCCGAGTACAACCTGAGACTCGCCGGTAAGTACACGCTCCAGTTCAACGTCAACGTGGACAACCTCTTTGACCTCAAGACCGCGTCACGGCTGTTTGCGACCCGGACCTACTACCAGCTCTCCGTCGATGAAGACACGGTGCTTTCAGGGAACTGGGATCTGACCAGCGATGACTACGGTTTCGAACAGCACCCGCTCTACAAGATGAAGAGGGATTTCATGAACCCGATCGCCGTTCGTCTGGGAGTCAAGTTCATTTTCTAGTTCCATAGACGCAGCAGATGTTCAACCCGCCTCCCCTCCGGGGGAGGCGGGTTTCCCTTTTTCCAGAGTGGTCCCCCACAAATGAGTTGGCTCGGCACCGCACGGTGAAGACGCGTCCAAACCGAGGAGCTTTCCTTGAAGGCGGCTGCAGAGAATAAGTTGCGAGAGGGATCGATCAGATGACCCATGCTTGATGCTGGAGTTTTTCGGTGAGGGCCCCGACCGTGAAAGCTTTTTCCGGGCTTCTTCTCTGCGCCCTGGCGCTCTTATCATGCCCCAATATCTTTGACCCCGATCGCGACGAGACGGAAGTCTGCGCCGGGCACCAGAATTCTCCTTTTGTCCTTCCGTATCCCGTGGGTGAGACATACGTGTGTCTTCAAGGCTATGTCGGTGGTGTCAATCATCATTCGGAGATCTTTAGATACGCTGTTGATTTTAGCATGCCTATCGGCTCGCCGGTGACGGCCGCCCGCAGCGGAGTCGTGGATTTCATCGAAGAGACTTTTGAAGACGGCGATTTCGGCGTCGGCAAGGACAATCTTGTGGTGCTGAGACACGACGACGGGACTTATTCGCGCTACGTCCACCTGACAAAAAACGGCGTGCTGGTCGAAATCGGTCAGATCATTTTTCAAGGAGATCCCATCGCCTTGAGCGGGAACTCGGGTCAAAGCCGCGCCCCGCACCTGCACTTCGATGTGACCCGGGGAGACGGGACCCGGGAGTCGCAGACCATTCCGGTTTGTTTTAGAAACACAAAACCCCATCCCCGCGGGCTCGAGACGGGAGTGCCCTATGCCTCCTTGCCATATTGAGCGATCTTTGTTGATAATTCAGGGGGAGGAGCCTGGATTTTGCGGGATTAAGGGCTTGAGGCGGGGCTGAGGTAGACGGAATGGATTGTCCAAAGTGTCAGGCTTCAAACCCTGACGACAGCCTCTTCTGCCGGAAGTGCGGCATTGAGCTTCCCTCCCTGGAGAAAATCACCTTTTGTCGCACCCAGACGCTTGTCGCCAAGTCTGGCGAGCCGGTCATCGGAGAGCTCTTTGCCCAAAGATACTTGATCATAGACGAAATCGGCAGGGGTGGCATGGGCCGAGTCTTCAAGGCCCTGGATAAAGAAATCAACGACAATATCGCTCTTAAGGTGTTGAAGCCGGAGATCTCTTCCGACGAACGGATGATCGAGCGGTTTCGCAACGAGTTGAAGCTCTCCCGCCAGATCTCTCATCCGAACGTCTGCCGGCTCTATGATCTCAATAAACAGGGCGAGACGTATTTCATCACCATGGAATACATCGCCGGGGAAGGCCTGGAAGCGCTCATTAAAAGAGAAGGCGGCATCCCGGTCTCCAGGGCGGTGACGATCGCCAGGCAGATCTGCGAGGGGCTGGCCCAGGCCCACAGCTTGGGAGTCGTCCACCGGGACCTCAAGCCTCATAACATCATAGTCAACGGGAAAGATCATGCCCACATCATGGATTTCGGGATTGCCCGCTCCATCAGGGCCGAAGGATTGACCCGGACGGGCGACGTCATCGGCACTCCCGAGTACATGTCCCCCGAGCAACTGGAAGGGAAAAGCGCCGATTACCGCTCGGATATCTATTCCCTCGGCGTCGTTCTGTATGAGATGCTGACCCGGACAGTTCCTTTCGATGCGGAGAATCCCTTTCAGGTCGCGATCAAGCAGAAGACGGAGGCGTTTCCGGATCCCCGGCGTCTCAACCCGGAGATACCCGAGGGCGTCGCCCGCATCATCGAGAAATGCATGGAGAAAGACAGGACACGGAGGTACCAGACGACGGAGGACCTGCTCGTCGATCTGAGAAAAATCGAGAGAGGCATCCTCACGGCGGACGTTTCTGCCCCCGGCCCGGAAGAGAAGGTGGACATGCCCAAGAGACGTCTTCCGCTCGTCTTGTCCTTGTTTTTCGCAGCGGCCCTGACGCTCGGGTATCTTTTTTACGACCGGGTTTTCACCCCAAGCGAGTCCGGCGGGTCGCCGGAATCCGGAACGGCGGCCGAGAAGGCGGCTAATCCGCGGGCGGATGACCCGGCGGCGAAACCGTCGGCCGAATGGGTCTCGGAAGGGGAACTGAAGATCACCTCGACGCCCGAGGGAGCGGACGTTTATCTCGACGGGCGAAACGAAGGCAAAACACCATTCGCTCGCAGCGTCAAGGCCGGCCCTCTCCGGGTTGTGCTCAAGAAGGAGCCCGGTTACCTGGAAACGGCCGAGAGCCTGGATGTGGAAGAAGGAAAAATAACTTTCCGGGCGTACACGCTTGTTCCCATCGCCATGAACAATGTCCGGGTCGATTCGGATCCGAGGGGGGCGGAGGTTATCGTCAGGGGCGAGGTGAAGGGCAAAACGCCGGTGGATCTCAACCTCGAGCCCGGAGTTTATGAAATCAAAATCAGGAAGGAGCCTGAATACAAGCAGGCGGCCGACCGCTGGGAGATCGGGCAGGGGGAGTCATTCACCAAAACATACAATCTGAACCCGGCTTATATCCTCGAAATCGAAACGGTGCCGGAGGACACCGAGGTGATTCTCGACGGGGTGCCGAAGGGCCGGGCGCCTCTCGAGACGGAATTGTC
>JAFGRZ010000211.1 GCA_016934895.1 Candidatus Aminicenantota bacterium | reverse complement strand
ATTTCGAGGGCCCCTGTCGGACAGATCTCAGCGCATTCCCCGCAGGCCGTGCAGCGGGCGCGGTCGATGACCGGGACAGCGGCGGGCTTTTTGAGCGCTTCTTCCGGGCAGACAGTCAGGCATTCGGAGCATTCTTCCAGGCAGCGGACGGCCCGGACCATGAGCTCGGGGCTCGCCGACCGGCCCTCGGGATTGTGACACCAGGGGCAGCTGAGAGGACATCCCTTGAAGAAAACGGTCGTCCGTATCCCAGGTCCGTCGTTGATCGAATACCTCTTGATGTCGAAGACCAGTCCTTCGCTCATGGGGTCCGTCCGTCCTTCGACCGCGTCCCTGGATTTGCGGCGTCCGCATAATAGAGCGTGATGAATTTTTTTTGGACTTCGAACGACCAGTGGACATCCCGGATAAAAGCGGCCGCTTCGACGATTTTTCTCTGTCTGATCAGGTTGAGAAGTTCGGTATGTTCGACGATTGAAGCCAGTTCCCATTCCTTGACGTAACCCCGCTGCCGGGGGAAATCGTACAGCCTTTTCTTCATCGTGGTGACGATCCGGACGAGCGGCTCGTTGCCGCACAGTTTCAAATAAACGTCATGAAGCGCCAGGTTTTTTTCATAATAGAGATCGAAGTCATCGGCCTCGATGGCCTTCTTCATCTCCTCGATCAGGTCTTCCATCGCCTTGATCTCGGCGGCGCCGATCTGGGAGAACGCCTGCCGCAGGGCCGTGCTCTCCAGAGCGCCGATGACCTCGTAGCCGCTTTGGATGTCTTGGAGGGAAAGACTGTTGACGACGATGCCCCGGCGGGCGTGGATGGTGACGAAACCTTCCATCTCCAACTGCAGCAGGGCGTCCCGAAGGGGTGTGCGGCTGACCCCGAGTTTTCGGGAGGTTTCGTCCAGATTGAGGGCCGATCCGGGTAGAATCTTCCCCGTACGGAGCTGCTCGCGGAGGTATTCATAGACCTGTTCTTTCAGGGATTTGATGGTGATGGCGGGCTTGTCTGGCATGGGATTATCCTTGGTTCTGATGTGTAATATATTAGATATTACAAGCCTTTGTCAAGCCGTTTTTTGTTGAATCACCCCTGGATACAACCATGAAAATACTTGGGAAAAAAGAGGAACCCGTTGAGGCGAATGGCAGAATTGATACCTTAAGGCCAGGCCTAAAGCTAGAGAAGGGAGCTAAATATAGGCTTTCTGAAGAGCGCCCTGGATGATCGTCTGCAGGTCGCTCTCCTCAAACGGCTTGGTGATGAAGCCGAACCGGGCCGTTCCGTTGGCCCTTTTCATGGTGTTTTCGTCGCCGTAGGCCGTGATATAGACCACGGGAACTCCATACGTGTCGAAAATCTGATGAGCCGCCTGGATGCCGTCCATATTTCCTTTCAACTTGATATCCATGAGGACAAGATGCGGACGGCCGTCGGCCACCTTCTGGATGGATTCTTCTCCCGAGTGAACCACCTCGGCGCCGGAATAACCGATCTTCTTCAGAATGCTCTGAATGTCCATAGCGATGATGGCCTCGTCTTCGACCACCAGAATCTTCCAGCCGTTGCCTGAATGGGACGCCCGTTCCGGCGAATTATCCGGCGATGGCATTTTGGACCACATGGTTTTTTCTCCACCCATTTAGTCGCCGCAGAGGGATCAAAGTTGAAAATGGGACAATTCTCTGGAAGGCGCGCCCGTGGATTTAGTCGACGGAAACCGCCCGCGGAAAGAAAAAAACGGCCGATCCCGGTCTAAAAGCCCCGGGAGAACATCGTCCAGAAGGTATCCCCGAGCTCCCAGTACTTGCTCATGGCGGCCCGGGCGAAATCGTTGGTATATTTGGTGAGGAATTCCTTGGTTTTCTTGATGTTTTCCGGATTGTCCCCTTTTCCGTAGAGCTCGGCGGCCCGCTTGTCCAGATAGATCAAATCTTCGAAGGCTTTGTCTTCGAATTCCTTTATAGCCGCGGCCATCAGGTCCTTGGTCGCGCCCCAGCGGACCGTGGCCAGCCGGTTGGCCCTCCGGAAGGCCCATGCCGCCGAATCCGTCCGGAAGCGGTGCTGGGCGCAGATCTCGAAGCTTTTCGGAAGCTCGGTGACCCCCGAGAAGATCGGGATGCGAGCGCTCTGGGCGGGGTTGTCGAAGGCGAACCAACAGAGGCCGCCGACCGGATCGGGGAGCCAGCCGCGGCACTGGAGGACGGTGGCGTAGGCGCAGCCGGAAATGGCAATGGTCCGGGCCCGTTCCACAACCCCCGGCTTGAGCGCATCGAGAAGCGTGAACATGTCCCGCGACATCCATGGGTTGGCCAGGGGGCTCTTGGCCTGACCACCGCTCCGCCGGTCCTCAACGAGCAGGTTCTTGGTCATGTCCAGTTCCGTCCCCTCGTACGTTTCCCGGTACATCTTCAGGATGTCGCGGACCGAAACCTTTTCGTCGGGTTTGACCGAGAAAGGAAGTTCCTCGGCCTCCATGCTCAGATTCAAAGAAGGAGCGAGACGGCTGAGCACGTAATATTCTCTTGTCGAAAACGGCTTCCGCCCGTTGTACGCTTTCCAGAACTTGAAGGGCTCTCCGCTCTTGGGATCCCACCAGCCCTTCTCGACGGCGAAGGAGATGACGTTATCGGAAGCCATATAATTATCGGGATCGTCGAGTTTGAGTTCTCCGATCCGCGGGATGTTGGCCGAGATGCCGACATGGTCGTCGGGAATGCGGACGGCGGCCCAGATGGCGCTTTTCTCCCGCAGGCCGGTGCCGAAAATCTCGAAATGCCAGACTTCTTTCTTATCGGCGACCGTGATGCACTCCCCGTAATCGCCGTAGCCGTATTCCTTGACCAGGCGGCCGGCCAGTTGGATGGCTTCGCGGGCGGTCGTCGAGCGCTCGAGCATCAGTCGTTCAATCTCCTCGATCATGAACATCCCGGCGCTGTTGAAGAGCTCCCGCCGGCCGCCGATCGTCGTTTCGCCGATGGCCAGCTGGTGCTCGTTGAGGCAGGGATAGGCCGTGTTCAGGAAAGCATATGTTTCCTTGACGTCGGGGACTTCGCCTTTCTCAGTGATGCCGACCGGGTCTGTGGAAGTCTCGGTGTGCATTTTGCCCCGGTAGACCTTTGTCGTGCCGCCCTCGTAGTGCTGGGCGGCGGGGACGATATTGACCCACTGCCTGTAGTTTCCGTCACAGGTGTGGGCCGTGATCACCGACCCGTCGGTCGTGGCCAGGCGCCCGGCCATGATGCTCGTGCATCCGGCTTCGGGCTCGTTCCAGGGGCCCGAACGCGGGCTCCGCGCCATCGAGAGCGACAAAAGGCCCACGAACGCGGCCAGAAAAACGATGATCGACAGACGGATGGATTTGAATCTGATACCGGTCTTTGTCATCATTCACTCCTGGAAGGATTTCAAGAGCTCAATTATTGAGAATGTGCGGTGGAGATGTCAACGGGTAATTTCGGCGCCCAGGAGAAACTTCTCCGGACGGCGCAAAAACCGATACCGAGATCGGCCCGGCCGTTGCCTCCGTGGAAAGACATCAGGATCCTGGATCAACGCAAGAGCGCATTGAAGAACAGCTTGAATGTGCCGTGGGTTTGAGCCCGATGTTGGGGCCGGAATCCGAAGAGGATCACCTCTCCTTTCCCCACTTCAACCCTGATGGCCGCCGGTTTTCCGGAAAGGTGTTTTTCCCCGATGAGCCAGCCGCTCTGCAGGAGATCCCGCTCCCGGTACCGGACAACGGTCTCATACATCTCGTTGTTTTGGCCGGGCTGGATCTCAAAGGCCTGATTGGAGTTGAAGAGAATCAGTCCTTCCGCCGGCATGCCGTAGGCCAGAGAATGGGTATTGTCGAAACGCACCTTGACCGTCGAGCCGGGGCAGAAAAACTCTCTGGACGGAAGATCGGCGACGACGTTCCGCACCCGGAGGGAAAACTTGTCGATCGCGAACCCGGATGCTTGCCCCAAGGTAATCAATATCCCCCCCTTCTCCACAAAATCCTTGAGCGCATCAACTCCTTCCTGGCCGATGCCGCTCCGGTATTCGGGCGGAACGGCGGAGATGAAGCGCCGGTATCTTTCGGGGATTTCGCCCATGATCATTCCGGGTGAATCGTCGGGGAGGATGATGACATCGTAGCGGGCCCGGAGGTTTCCCTTTTTGATCTCGGCGTCCATCAGGGAAGCATAAGGAAACGAGAACATTTCGAGGACAAGGCGCGTCCATCCCTCGTCCATATTACCTCCGTAGTAGCGTTGGTATATGCCGATGCGGGGCTTTTTCACCTCAGGTGTTCCCGCGACGACCTCGGACTGGAGCGCCTTGAAGTCGACCCCGGTTTTTTCGGCGATTTCATGGAGATCTTCTTTCGAACCTTCGGAGACGATGAAGTCTCCCGGACGCAGGCCGGGCGCCTCCTTATCTACT
>JAFGRZ010000210.1 GCA_016934895.1 Candidatus Aminicenantota bacterium | reverse complement strand
AGCATGGAGCCGTCCCCTTCCGCCTATCCAACGATCACGGGCTTGGGTATACTCCCGCTCCCCCAGGGGCTTCCTGATGGGTTGACAGGGACGTCCCCACGTCCTCATGTCGGATTTCCCGCCCGGGCTTTTCAACGCCCTGACCTTCTCTCCCGGACTTCGGGTTCTGTCCGGATTTTGACTTTTGATCCTTCGTTGAATATCATTATGGGAATCCACAAAACCCGGCCGAGAAAGAGGCATGCAAAAAATCAAGTTCCGGTTCAAAGGAGACCATGTCGATTCCTTCGCCCAGCTCGGAACACTCAGGGCCGTTTTTGTCGATCTGACCAACTGCTGCAACCTGAGATGCAAGTACTGCTTCAACTATCGCTCGCTGCAGGCGCCGCCGTCGCATCTCGCCCTCGACTTGATCGAAAAGGCCCTGCGCTCGAAACTGGCCGCATCGGTCAGGGACTGGTTTCTTTCCGGAGGAGAGCCGGCTCTCTACGATCGCCTCCCGGAATCGCTGGCTCTTTTCCGGGAGCACGGCCTCGGGCCCAAGATCGCGACCAACGGAACCTTGCTGAGCCCCGAGATCATAGACATGTGGGCCGGCCTCGGCGTCCGGTCCCTTCAGTTCTCCCTGGATACGCTGGATCCGGAAGTTCACGTTGATCTCAACGGCGGCGGAAAGAGGGGCCACGAGACCCTCCTCCGGAATCTGGAATATGCGGTTCAATCTCCCCTCCGCGTCGTCGTCTCGAGCGTGTTGACCAAGCCGAACAAAAGGGAGATCAAGAACATCATGGCGTTTTGCTTCGAGTCGGGAGTCGACTCGTATACTCTTTATCCGAACGTTCCGTCAGAACGGCTGAATCAGGAGCTCATCGTTCCCTTCCCGGAGCTCTTGGAACTGACGGACGAACTGTTCTCCGCGTACAGCGCCCTGTCTCCGTCCAAAGTGTTGGATGTGACCATTCCCTGTTTCGCCAAATCCTCCACCTATGCGAAGTGGAAGGACCGCCTCGCCCTCAGGCTGCATTACTGCGCGGCCGCGCAGTACGCCCTTAAAATCACGAGCGACGGCCGGGTGTCGGCCTGCATCTGTCAGGATTCCGATCCGTTCATCATCGGCGATCTTCGCCGGGACGGCTTGGACGACATCTGGATCTCGGAAAAGGCACGGGCGTTCAGGTCATTGTATCGGGAGATCCCCGAGTGCCGCGCCTGTCCCGAGAGCCCGGTCTGCCGGGGAGGATGCCGGAACAACGCCTCTCTGTTCGGCTCGAACGGCCTCCGCTCGCTCGACCCGTATTGCCGCTATTTCAAATCCCGGGAAGAATCATTCGACCCGACCGTTCCTCCATCAATAGACCGGACCGATTGAGGTCTTCGCGATGAAGAAAAGACGCTCCCTTTGGCGGGAAGCGCTCGTTCAGGTGTTTCTCAAGCCCCGGGGGATCCTGAAAATGAGTCCGGTTTGGCTCCCCCTGAGCTTGATCCTGACCGTCGGAAGCCGCCTGGCCCCAGGTGCCCGGTTCAACGCTTCTCTCTTTTTTCTCTATGCGGTATTGAGCAAGGGCCTATCGAGCATTCTCATCAACGATCTGACCGACCGTGAGAACGACCAGCGCGCGGGGAAAAACCGCTGGATCACTCTGCTTCCGCTTCCGTACGGAATCGGGATCCCGGCGATCCTGTTAGTTTCAGGATTCCCGGCGCTCGTCGCCGCGGGAGGCGATTCTCTTGTGCTCGCCTCTTTCACGGCCACGGCGCTTCTGGGCGTCCTCTATTCCTTGAAGCCGGTGCGTTTCAAGGAGCGGGGTCTCTGGGGAGTCTGGGCCTACTCTTTATCGGCCGCCATCCTTCATGCCGTCGTCCCCTGGACGCTTTTTCGTCCCGCCTGGGGGCTTCTTCCTCTTCTCTTTTCCGTCGTCCTGGCCGAAAAACTGGTCCAGATCCTTTTCCATCAAGTCGTCGATTTCGACTCCGACAGCGCCGACGAAGTCCGGTCCTTCGCCGCCGTGGTCGGGCGCGGCAAAGCCGGGCTGGCTCTCCGTCTGGCCCTGAACGTCGCCGTGGCCGCGGACATCGTACTTTTGTTTTATGTCCTGGCCGTGACGAGACGGCAGCCTGGGGTCCTCTGGCTCATCACCCTGGCCGCTCTCGCCGGAGTCTGCGGCTCCTTCCTCTACGTCAGGATTATATCGAAAAAGTATCGGACCGCGACCGCGCTGACCCAAACGCTCCCCTGGGTCTATCTTGGACTCTCCTACGTTATCTTCTATGTGCTCCCGCCGCTTCTGCTTGGGGCGTTGGCCTGGAGCGAACCGAAGATGGGAATCCTGGCGGGGCTTTCCGTTTTTTCTCTTCTCGGCGTATCCGTCAATTATCTTTTCTACAATCCCAAGAATTGACATCCGTGGGCGCGGCGGATTCTCTCCGGATCCGGGAGGAGACGGCCGCTGCGTGCGCCCGCAAGGCTTCCCTGCTGGCCGGACTATTCATCGGGCAATCCCCATGATAGTCCAGGCGCAGAAGACCGGCATGCCGTTTCCAGATAAGGGCAAGGGGCTCGTCCCGCACATTGCCCATCACATAGGGCACGACAGGACAAGGTGTCACATCGCCGGAAGCATTGATGTAGAGATACGACCTCTTGATCATAATGCACCTGGCTTCGGGCGTGGGGAACTCGATGAGAACCAACGGCGATTTCAAATATCCCAGGAACCGGCGGAGACGGTCCCTTTCCGACGCAGAGAACGTCTCTTCGAACGAGTCGGCCCAGAGCCCGGAGGCATAGGGGATATTGATGTGGACGGTATCCACCCGAAGCCGCCTGGCCAAGCTCATGAGCCGCTCCATCCCATGAGGCAGGTTTCGACGGGAAGCATAGGTCATGAACCGGCTTTCGATGCCGAACTCATGGAGATGGCGAAACCCCTCGATTGCCCTCTCGAAGAGCCCGGGCAGGCCCCTCAGCCGGTCATGCGTGTCCGGGTCCGCGTCGTCGATGGAGATGCCGCACTGGTTGAGTCCGGCCCTGTGCATGGCAGCGACAACTTTCCTGGTAAGGAGGTCGCCGTTGGTAGTGAGACGGGTGATCAACCCGCGTTTGTTGGCGTGGGCAACGAGATCAACGATGTCTTGCCGAAGAAGAGGCTCGCCGCCGGTGAAGTTAAGATTGACCACACCGAGGTCTCGTATCCGATCGATCAATATCTTTGATTCTGAAGTCGACATCTCCCCGGCATCCGCCCGTTTTCTTGCCGCGGCATAGCAGTGAGGGCAATTGCACTGGCAGCGGTAGGTTATGGCCCAGCACACCTCCAGCGGAAGAGCCCGACCGGACAACCGGCCGAGAAGGTAGGCCGTCCCTTGAGCCCAGGCCCGCCAGAAGTTTTTCATGGTGAAGAGGCGGGCGCCCCGGATCAGCGTCCTGGCGTTTTTCTCCAGGATCAGGTTCCAATCATTCAAGCGCATGATTACATCCTGAGCGGCGCGTCTGATGGCACCGTGCCGGTCAAGGCGTATCTATCTTACTCAAGCTCTCCGAGAGTGCAAGCGGAACCTGTCATCGCTTCGT
>JAFGRZ010000209.1 GCA_016934895.1 Candidatus Aminicenantota bacterium | reverse complement strand
GAAAATCCTTACCGGGAGCAAAGAGGTGGTGCCGGGGTCAGCAGCGCCGACCTTCTCGCGGACAAGGGAGTCACGGTTTTCGTGGCCGGTCAGATAGGGGGCAAGATGGCCGCGGCTTTGGAGAACCACGGCATCGCTTTTGTGGCATTTTCAGGAACGGTCAGGGACGCGGTCGCCCATGTCTTAGAAAAAATACCGGGCCCGGAGCTCAAGGCGGAAGCGGTTCCTTTTTTCGCCGAACTCGTCTCCACTCCCGCCGGACAGGATAGCGGCCTTTAGGCGCAGCTCCAGGTTGGTGATGCCGGTATAAGTCACTTCCGGCGCCCAGGAAGCGCTCCCGTCCGCGAGGTTGAGAATCGCCGTCGCGGCCGGATTCAAATAGAGAATTCCGAAGGGGTCCTTCTGCATGACCCGCAGGAAAAAATAATCGGCCATCGGCGTAAACCCGCCGAAAGCGGGGAGCCCCGCCGCTTCATGCAAGAGCGTGTCATCGCCCGAGTCCAGATAGGCATCGTAGCCCCGGTCCACAAAGGAATAAAAGGCCGCCATGTCCGGGGAGCGATAGCCGGTTCCGCTGTGATGGTACTCCAGGATGGTCGTCATTTCAGAGGCGGTAAGATAGCGAAGCCCCAGAAGCACGGCGGTCGTGTTCCGGGTTTCATTCCGGATACGCCCGTCGGCGTCGACGGACTTTTTCTCCGCATCCCGAATATAGGCGATTTCGCCGTGGACCTCCCAGTTCGACCGGAGGTTTCGAGAAAAATCCAGGCCGAAACGGGCGGGTATGCTGTCTCCGGCCAGCATCACCAGGTCGATGTCGGTATCGAAGAGAAGCAGGTAGATTTTCCCCGCGAAATTCAACCCGTCCTTTTTGCTGAAAGCCGGATTGACGGACCGGGAAACGGGCATGACGACCGGTGTGAAGGACAGGGTTTTCAGGGCTCCCCCAAAGCTCTTGGTCCAATCGGCCGTGGCCATCCAATATCCTTCGCGGGCCAGGTCTGGTTCGTTGGGGTTTTTCGGGCGCTCGACGAGGGCGGCCGGACTCCAGGCGTAGCCTTTCCCCCAGCGGAGTGTCCTCTTGCCCGCGAATACGGTCAGGGACGGTGATGGTTTCAGCGACAGGTACCCTTGAAAGAGACGCCCCTCGGCCGAGGATTCGGACGAGGACGCGGCCGCCTCGAGGTAAGGTTCCAGCACGGCCTCGAAGATGCCCTTGCGATAGGCCAGGTCCGCCAACAGGGCAAAATATCCCTCGGCCAGCGTCTTCGGCTTGTCCCGGTCATAGAATCCGAGCAGATAGAAGGCGGAATCCCTGTTCAGAAGGGAAAGGGAGGGCCGGAATTCCAGATACCCGTCCAGGGATAGGGCTTTCCTGGCGAAGGCGTCGACGTCGAATTCGAATTCTTTCTCCTGGCCCGATGTCCCGCCGCCGACCAGGAAAAAGCCGAGGAGCAGGAATCCCACGAAGCGGGCCTTGGAGCGTTCTCCTCGCGTCATCGTTCTTCAGGCCGGCAAGCCGCAAAATCCCTCTTCAGAAATCTGTCTAGCGTCGGATGGAATCCAGTTGCGGGATAAAAGTCAGGGTGAAGACCTCGTCCTCGAAGTCCCGGGCCTTGATGTTGGCGAAGATCATCACCGACTTGTAGCCTTTGTAAAGGGGGCTTTCGGTTTCGATGACCGAGGGACGCACGATGCCGCCGCCGAAGTCCTTGATCTCCTTGAAGGACAATGTCTTGATGAGCATCCCGGCCTCGGTCAGGCAGTCGATCTGGAGGGGCAGAAGTCTCTTCTCTTCGAACCGGATATTGAGGCGGTCATACGCGACGGCCGACGTCCTTGCCTTGCAGTGGAGGACGGATTCCCCGCCGAGATCCTCCACCTTTTCGACGGAATATTCCACGGCGTAATCCAGCCGGAGGATGTCGGAGTTGTTGAAGACACCGCCGACCACCGACTGCAGGCTCGTGATCCGGATGGGCTTGGCCACGTTGGGGATATAGAGCCACATGTTGTCCTCCAGCCGGAGGGTGCTTCTGCCGTTTTCGCTGGCCGGTGAGAGGAACAGGGCGGCGACCTTGTCGGCCCCCTTCTTGATCGTGTAGAGCACGAACTCCTTGGTCCGCCCGTTGGGCTCTATGTTGACGAGCTTGCGATAGGCCTCGTAGGACACGGGATTCAGGTTGCGGTCCATCTTTTCCAGGATGGCGTTACCATCAACCTGTTGCCCCGGCAGGTTGAAAAAGAAGCCAAGGATCAAAACGAGAATGAACGGGAACACAACCGTTCGGCCGGAGCCGGGCGTTCTCTGTCTCATGGCCATTCCTTCACACATGCCGCAAGGCTTCTATCGGCTCGAGGCGCGAGGCCTGGAAAGCCGGCCGCAGCCCGGCCACGACCGCCACACCCACGACGATCAGTCCGACGACCAGAATATCCGTCATGTTGAGGCTTGGGGCCAGAAGCAATCCTTGTTGCCGGCCGAAATTGAACCGGATCTTGAGGATGTTCATAAAAAAGACGAGCAGGCCGCCCAGGATCGTCCCCGAAAAGGCTCCCATCACTCCCAAGCCCAAACCCTCGATGACGAACAGGGAGAGGATGCGGCCGGGAAGAGTCCCGATGGCGGCGATCGT
>JAFGRZ010000036.1 GCA_016934895.1 Candidatus Aminicenantota bacterium | reverse complement strand
TCTTCCGGCCAGGTCACGAGTCTCAAACCCAAAGACCTTCCGGAAGCATACTACCGGTGGCTGGAGGAAGAGGTCGCCTACATCATGTCGCCGACGGAACGGGACGTTTTCCTGAAGCTCCAGTCCGACAGGGAGCGGGACATTTTTATCGAAGCCTTCTGGAAGCATCGTGACCCCGAGCCGGGCACGGAAGAGAACGAATTCCGGAGAGAGCACTACCGCCGCCTCGGCCACGCCAACCGGTATTACGGCCGCGCGGCGCCCCTGCCGGGATGGAAAACCGACCGGGGCCGCGTGTATATCATCCTGGGTGAGCCGAACGACATCCAGAGGTTTGAGGGTCAAACCCAAACTTACCCCAGCGAGATCTGGTTCTACCAGAACCAGGATCAAAAAGGGCTTCCTTCAGGATTCAACCTCGTCTTCTTCCGGCAGCATGGGATCGGAGATTATGAGCTCTACAATCCGCTCGAAGACGGTCCCATGGCCCTGATGACATCCTACTACGGCGATCCCATGGACTACCAGGCCGCCTACAAGCAGCTTCACGAGTACGAGCCGGTGCTGGCCAACGCCTCTTTGTCCCTGATCCCCGGCGATGCTTCGACGGCATTGGGCCGGCCTTCGCTGTCCTCGCAAATGCTCCTCCAGCAGTTGGACACTGTCGCCTGGCGCATGGTGGAGGACAAATACGCCCGGAAGTTACTGGAATACAAGGACATCGTTGAGGTGGAATACAGCGCGAATTATATCGCCAGCGACGGTCTCGTCCGCGTCTACCAGGAGTGCAACGGGATGTATTTCGTCCATTATGCCCTCCAGCCGGCGCGCCTTTCGGTTTCCGAGCACGAAGGCCGGTACTCGACGATCTTCCGGGTCAACGGCATCCTCACGGAAGATAACGGGAAGCCCGTCCACCAGTTCGAAAAAACGGTATCCGTGAGCTTCGACCGGAATCAGATGCAGGACATCAGCCGCCGGCCCTTTATCATTCACGACATGTTCCCGCTTGTAGAGGGATCGTTCAGGATGTCCGTCCTGGCCAAGAACGAGGTTTCCAAGGAATTCACCACGATGGAGCAGCGGTTGAACATCCCTTCACGGTCGGCCGGCCCCGTCATGATGCCCCTCCTGCTGGGTTACAACTCCTCGGCCGTCCCGGTCTCAGCGGAAAGGCTCAAGCCATTCCACCTCGCCGGCCGCCAATTCTACGCGCAGCCGGACAGGATTTTTCTCCGGAGCGAAACCCTTTCCCTGGCCTTCCAGGTCACGGGCTTAACCGAAGCTCAGTTATCCGTAGGAGAAGTCTTGTTCGTCATTCTTCAGGACGGCAAGGAGTTCCGGACGACAGCCCGGCCCGCAAGTGCCTATCCATCCGCTCCCGCATTCTTCGAATCCATCCCCCTGTCGGAATTCCCACCGGCCCACTACAAGGTGACGGTCTCCTATCGTTTCGATGGTCGGGAGCTCGCTTCGGCCTCCGAGGAGTTCGGCGTGACTCATCTCGAATCGATCCCAAGGCCCTGGGTTTACGCCAAGGTCGTGCCCGGCCCGGACGACCCTTCGCATCTCTACTTGACCGGAGCGCAGCTCTATCGCCAGGGCCGGTTGGAGGAGGCTCTGGTGAGAATGGAGAGGGCGGTCGCCCTCGCGCCGGATTCTGCCGAGTTCGTCATGAATCTGGCCCAGGTTTATTTAAGTTTGAAGGATTATCAAAAGGTGGACACCCTTCTGAGCCCCTTGCTCAGCCAAGACACACAGCCGGCCTATGAGCTGTATGTGGTCCTCGGACGGGCGCTGCAGGCCGGCGGGCAGTTCGCACGGGCCATCGAGATCCTCGACAAGGCCATCGCCGACTACGGCGTCAACACCGTGCTGTTGAATGCCATCGGGGAATGCTACACCAGTCAGAACAAGAGCGACGAGGCGCGGGTGGTTTGGGAAAAATCACTGATCCTCGACCCCGATCAACCCGCCGTCAAGAAGAGGCTCGAAGAACTGAAATCGAAAAAATGAACGATCGCAGATTTTCGGCCGGAGCTTTAATCCTGGTACCGGTCGCGGCCCTTGTCATGTCGCTTTCCTCCTGCCGGCTGCACCGGCTCGAGCGGAGGCTCGATCCGGTGAACGCGCAGTTTTTGTCACAGGTTCGGTATATCATCACCCCCGAGGAGCGGAAGATCTTCCTGGAACTTCCGGATCCGGAGAAGGCGAGGTTCAAGGAAGAATTCTGGGAGCGCCGCGATCCCGATCCCGGGACCGAGGAAAACGAGTTCCGGGAAGAGTATTTCCGGCGCATCGAACGGGCCAACGAGATCTTCCCCAGCGAGGGACGCCCCGGCTGGCTGACCGACCGCGGCCGGATTTACGTTCTTTTCGGCCCGCCGCTGGACAGGCTGACCAACCCCGTCTTCGAGAGAAGCGAGCGTTGCAGCGAGGTTTGGTACTATGGGAATTTCCCGGTCGTTTTCGTGGACCGGTACTGCAACGGGGAATTCGGCCTCGTGACCTACGATCTGACGTCTCTACGGGACCAGAACCTGGCCTACATGCACGACCTGAACCGGGCCCAGGTCCTTGTTCAAAAAATGGACTCCCCGAAGAGTCCCCTATTCGACTTCGTCTGGCATGTGAAGAAGATCTCCATCACGCCTTCCCGCATAGAGGCCGTGGTTCGCCTGGAGATCCGTTATATCGATATCTGGTTTGAGTCCGTGGGCAGCCGGTTTGAAACGGTGTTGGACGTTCACCTCGAGCTCAAGGGGAGGGAAGGAAAGGTTCTCTGGGAGCACAAGGACTCCATCGCGCTGTCTCTGACCGGGGAAGAACTGAAGCAAAAAAGGAACTCCAGGCACGTCTGGGAGATTCCCATCCTTCTGGAAAACGGGCCGGACGCCCTGGGCGAAGACCGCAACACTCTCTCTATCCGGCTCAGGAATCAAACGGGGGGGGAGGTATTGAGGAAGGTCACGGATTTCACAGATTAGGCAAGGGGAAACGAGCATGAACAAAAAACAGCGATGGACAGCGCTCCTCATCGGCATCGCCCTGGCCGGGCCGTCATGTGCCACCGTCACCGGCAATAGACAGATGGACCCGGCCGGCCGGGAATTTTACAGCCAGGTCCAGTACATCATCACCCGGGAGGAGTCCCAGGTGTTCCTGGAGCTTGCGCCTTCGTCGCAGCCGCGTTTCATCGAGGAATTCTGGCAGCGAAGAGATCCAACGCCGGGGACGGAACGGAACGAATTCCGAGAGGCCTATTACCGGAGGATCGAGGAGGCCAACCGCCTCTTTCGGGGAGCCAAGCCCGGCTGGCTTCAGGACCGCGGACGCTTCTACGTCCTGTTCGGCCCGCCCAACGAACGCCGGACCAATCCCATGGGAGGGCGGCCCATCGATGCCACCACCGATCACCGGGAATTGACGGGCGGACTCAGGGCGTCCATGGGAGAAAAGGCCAGCGAAGTCTGGGTCTATTACGACCTCATCTCAACGCTGCAGAAACCCCAATCGCTCGAGCTTGTTTTCGTCGATTCCGACGCCACGGGCGACTAC
>JAFGRZ010000208.1 GCA_016934895.1 Candidatus Aminicenantota bacterium | reverse complement strand
GGCCAATGGAAACCGTCGGCGGCGAGCCAAGGGACTTGCCAGCCCCCGAAAAAGAAGGTCGTCAGCAGGGCCGAAACGATGATGATCTCCATGAAGTCGGTCATCATGAACAGCCCCCACTTGAGGCCGCCGTATTCTGTAAAAAAACCGATGATCTCCGATTCCCCCTCCGGCATGTCGAACGGGACCCGTTTGGTCTCGGCCAGGGCGGCAAAGAAAAAGACGATGAATCCGAGCGGCTGGAGAAGGACTCCCCACTTGGGGATGAAGCCGAGAAGGGTTTCTCCCTGGAACCGGACGATCGTCTGGAGGTGGAGGGAGGGATAGACCATGATGACGCCGATGAGCGACAGCCCCAGGGCGACCTCGTATGAGATTAACTGAGCGGCGCCCCGGATGCTGCCGAGGAGGGTGAACCGGTTGCGTGACGCCCAGCCGCTGAGGATGATCCCGTAGATGCCCAGCGAGAGCATGGCCAGGATGAAGAGCAGGCCGGCGTTCATGTCCAGGACCTGGAGGTTGATCTCCCGCCCGCCGAGGCGAAGCGTGTCGCCGAAGGGGACGGCGCAGATGGTGATGGCGACGAAAAAGAAAGAGAGAAAGGGCGCCAGGCCGTGCAGAAATCGATTGGCGAACGGCGGGACGAAATCCTCCTTGAAGATCATCTTGACGGCGTCGGCCATGGGTTGGAAAAGTCCGAGCACCCGGAATTTCCAGATATTGGCCCGGTTGGCCCCGATCCGGTCTTGAATGACGGCGCTCTCCTTGCGCTCGAGCCAGGTGAGATACAGGGTCAAAATCAAAAACCAGGCCAGGGCCAGGATGATTTTAATGGCCACAATCACAATGTCCATCGTCCTCTATTGAAAAAAGGGAATGTCCTCGGCGAGCGCCCGGCGGACCGTTTCCGGAGACGTCAACGGCCAATAATAGCGATGATCGGTCTGCAACTCTTTGGCCAGGTCCAGGAGGGCCTGCCATTCCGGGAGCCCGTCGCCACAGAAGTCCAGGGCCGGATAAAGGGCTTGGACCCAGCCGTCCACGTTGGTCAGGCTGCCTCCTTTCTCGGGGCTGACCGGCACGGGAACGATAAAATCGACGAGAGAGTCCAGAGCGCTTTGGTGAGCGGCGAAGAGCGCCTTGGTCCCAACGTTGTCCAGGCCATTTTTCAAATCGGCGGGACTGAAAGCGGACGCCAGATAATGACCGAAGATAAGCAGAAGATCCAATCCGCCCAAAGCTTCCAGATCGACGGCCTGGGCGGCGATCCCGATCTCCTCGAAGCCGCGCCGGTTGGCCGTCCGGTCGGCGGTGAGGAGAAACCCGTCCGCCTGTCCCGGCGGCGGGTCCGCCAGATATATCTTCTGAATTCCCAGATCCATCTGGAAAAGCCGCTTGGCCAGGAACAGTTCCTCGTTCGTCAGGTTCGTGTGCAGGACGATGCCGAGACGCGAGAGCTTTTTCCGGTGAATCATGGAGCGGATCTTCTCGGTCAAGACCCGGAGAACCTTTTCCCAACTCAAGACGGTATCACGGCCTTCCTTCTTCCAGACCAGCGACTTCTGCCGGCCCTGGTCCAGGGCCGGATAACCGTAGCGGCCGAAATCGCAGATCCAGTAAGAGTTCACCTTGGGATTCTCGCGGGCGCGGAAGCGATAAACGCGCCGGCTCCGGGGAACGCGCGGAAATCCGGGATGGGAATCGATGAAAATATTGCAGCCGCGGCCGCAGAACGGACAGATCGACTCCTTTTTCTCCAGGAACCAGGTCCGGGTTTTGAACCGGAAATCCGTGTCGGTGATCGCCCCGACCGGGCAGATCTCGGCCAGATTGCCGGAGTAGTTGTTGTCGATGAACTCGGACTCGAAGACGCCGATTTCCGAGTGGATCCCGCGATGGAGGACACCGGCGTCCTCCGTCTTGGTGATCTCGTTCAGGAAGCGGACGCAGCGGGTGCAGAGGATGCAGCGCTCCCGGTCGAGGATCAGGTTCTTGCCCAGCCGGACCTTTTTCTCCCGCCTTTCCTTCGCTTCGTTGAACTCGCTCCTGAACAGGCCATATTCCTCGAAGTAATCCTGCAGCTTGCATTCCCCCGCTTTGTCGCAGATCGGGCAATCCAGCGGATGCTCGGCCAGCAGGAACTCGAGGACGGCCTTCCTGGCCTCGACGACTTTCGGGCTCTTCGTCTGGACCTTCATTCCGTCCTTGACCGTGGTGGAACAGGCCAGCTCGAGCTTGGGGAGCCCTTCGATCTCGACCAGGCACATCCGGCAGCTGCCCTCGGGAGGAAAAGCGGGATGGTAGCAAAAATGGGGGATATGAATGCCCGCCTCTTCGGCCGCGCGCAAGACCGTCAGGCCCGCAGGGACCTCGAGAGCCTGACCGTCGATAGAAATCCTAGGCATGGGTGAGATATCCCTCCAGTTCCTGACGGAATTTCCGGCAGATCGCAAGGATGGGCAGGGCCGCCGCGTCGCCGAGGGGGCAGAGCGTTTTGCCCTTGATGTTCGAGGCCAGACGGATGATGGCGTCGATATCGCCCCTCTCCCCCTCTCCCCCGGCCAGGCGCTTGACGATCTTATGGATCCAGGATGTCCCGATACGGCAGGGCGTGCACTGGCCGCATGATTCGTGGGCATAAAACTCGGCCACGACTTGAAGGACATCCAGGATCGGAGTGTCCCGGTCGATGACGATGATGGCCGCCGAGCCGAGCATCGAGCCCGCGCCGACGACGGAATCCCCGTCCATCGGCAGGTCGATCTCGTCGGCCTTGAGGATGGGTGCCGACATCCCTCCCGGGATGACGGCCTTGAGTTCTTTCCCCTCTTTCATTCCGCCGGCGTAATCAAAAATGATCGTCCGGAGGTTCGTTCCGACCGGGAGCTCGTAAATCCCCGGCTTCTTGACCATTCCGCTGACGCCGAAGATCCTTGTGCCGCCGTCTTTGGGCAGGCCCTTCTTCAGGAACCAATCGGCGCCGTTCCGGATGATCCAGGGGACGTTGGACAGGGTCTCGACGTTGTTGATCACGGTGGGGCACTGGAAAAGGCCGATGGACGCCGGGAAGGGAGGCTTCAACCGCGGGTGCCCGCGTTTCCCCTCGAGCGATTCGAGGAGGGCCGTCTCTTCGCCGCAGATATAGGCTCCGGCGCCGCGGTGGACGACCACCTCCAGGTCAAATCCGGTGCCGAGGATATTTTTTCCCAAGTAGCCTTTTTTGGAGGCCTCCGCGATCGCCTCCTCGAGCTTTTGAGCGATGGCTTCATATTCGCCGCGAATGTAAATGAATGCGGTGTGAACTCCGACGGCATAGGACGCAATGATGATCCCCTCGATCAGCAAATGGGGATCCCGGCTCATGATATAACGGTCCTTGAAAGTCCCGGGCTCGCCTTCGTCCGCATTGACGCAGAGATACTTTGGGTTGGGGACGTCCTTGGGCACGAAGCCCCACTTCACTCCGGCCGGGAAGCCCGCGCCGCCCCGTCCCCGGAGGTTGGCCTTTTTGACTTCCTCCATGACCTCGGCGGATTTCATTTTGGTCAGGGCCTTCTCCACGGCCGTGTATCCGCCCTCCCGGCGGTAGGCATCCAACCGGACGATGCCCTCCGCGTCGAAATGCCGGGTCAGGACTTTCTCTTCCACTTCCCTATTCCAATCCTTCCAGGATCTTCTCGATTTTCTCCTTATCCAAGTGCCCGTGATAATCGAAATTAACCATCATGGACGGCGCCTGTTCGCAGGCGCCGAGGCACTCCACGGTGGAAAGAGTGAAACGCCCGTCGGCCGTGGTTTCGCCGACGCCGATCCCGAGTCTCTCCTTCAGGTACTCGAGCCATACCCCCGCCCCGAGAAGGCGGCAGCTCAAGTTGGAGCAGACCTGAAGATGATAGCGGCCGATCGGCCGGCGGAGAAACATCGTGTAAAAGGTCACGACCTCTCTCACTTTGATCGGCTTCAGACCCATGATCTGAGCCACAAACCGTTCTTCCTCCTGACCGATGAAACCGACTTCCCGCTGGACGAGATGAAGAACCGGCAGGAGCGCCGCCTCCTTCTTGGGATAGCGGGC
>JAFGRZ010000035.1 GCA_016934895.1 Candidatus Aminicenantota bacterium | reverse complement strand
CCACTTCCGCAAAGATTAAAAAAAGGGGACACGATATTCGGTCATTAATTTGAGGAGGCGCTTTTTATTGCGGACGGCGGTCAGGATGTCTGGCGCGAGTCGGGCGATTTCTTCTTCCGGGTCATCCGAGCTCCGGATCTCCACTCCCTCTCCTCCGATGAGGCAAATGAGTTCCTTGGTTTTCCCGGCCAGACGGGCCTGAGGATTGCGCCGGTCCTTTTTCATGGAGGTCACCCGGATGATCATTTTGTCCTTTTCTTCCTGGGCCCGGATCAGGATGGAAACGTGGATGTCCTTGTTGGTGTCGTCGTCGTCCTCGCCCACAAAAAAGGCCTGCTGGACGAAATCCTGGCCGGGATAAAATCCCATTTCTTTGACCTCGGCGTGGATCTGTCTTAGAACGGCGAGGTGCCCATTCTCCGGAGCCGGTGGTGAACCGACGGACATGATCGGCATCACGACAAAAAAGAATGCCGACAGGACGGATATTGACAATTTGCGCATGCCCGCCGGACCTGACGCCCTCTCTCCCATCATAAAGGAGAAGCGGGCGCGAGTCCAGTTTTCCGTCTCGTCCCTGAATTGCCGCTGGAGAGGCTCTATCCCCGTCATCGCGGGCACCGGTTGGGTGCATGGCGATCGGATCGAACAGAACGGAGGTTGATTCGCTTCGCTCCAAAATCCAATTTTTTGGAGTCTATTCAATTAATTGAATAACACGCCGTCTGCAAAATTTATAAGCGATTCATTATAAACAAGATAACAATATATAGGTTCTGGCACATATCTTGCAAATAATGAAAACAATACAATGAAGTCTATGGATTCCCTCATGGCGGCATATCCAAAGAAGGAGGTGATAATCACCGGGTACGACAGCGCGTCAGGATGGAGTTTAGAGCGGATCAGTTTCATCCGCTCCAGGCAATTATCAATTCAAAAGGAAAACTAGGAGGAAAATGGTGAGTAAATGGCGCAATGGTTTACTCGCTCTTCTGGGCATCCTCATGGTCAGCGGAATCCTTTCCGCCCAGGTTCAATCCGGAGGAACCGGTCGAATCTACGGCACGGTCGCCGACGAGGACGGGAACCCTCTTCCCGGCGTCTCGGTCGAAGCGGACAGCCCCAAATTCATCGGTAAGGCCACGACCGTGACGGATGCCGACGGCATCTACCGTCTGTTCGCCCTCCAGCCGGGGACGTACCGCATCGCCTTCACGCTCCAGGGCTTCAAACCCCTGATCAGAGAAGGAATCGTCGTCCAAATGAATATGTCGATCAAGCTGGATGCCGCTCTGCAGATGGGCGCTTTGGAAGAAGAAGTCACCGTCATCGGACAGTCGCCTTTGATCGACGTCAAGAGCACGGTCAAGGGGATGACGCTGACCAAGGAGATGTTCGAGGTTCTTCCCCGCGGGAGAAACTTCGACACCCTGGCCACGGCCATCCCGGGCGTCAACGCTGAACCCTGGCTGGGCGGTATCTCGGTCGATGGGGCCTCGGGCGCCGAGAACATGTTCTACATGGACGGCACCGAGATCAACAATAACCAGACAGGGGTGAGAGCGCAGTCGGCGGCTTTCGAGTTCGTCGAGGAGGTCCAGATCAAGGCCAGCGGCTACCCGGCCGAGTACGGCGGAGCGCTGGGTGGCGTTGTGAGTGTTGTCACCCGCCAGGGCGGCAATGAGTACCACGGCGAGGTCATCGGCTTCTACGAAGGGTCGAAGCTGAACGGCAAGGAAAGAGACACTCTTCGCCTTGACCCCGATATCGTCGCGCCTACGCCCGAATATGTCAATTACCAGGACCTCTACGGGAAAGACCTCCAGCACAGGTATGAAGGCGGCTTCAGCCTGGGCGGTTACATCCTGAAAGACAGGCTGTGGTTCTTCGGCTCGGTTCTTCCCATTTATCGTAAGACCGTCAGAACCATCGACTGGTTGACCACCGCTGATGTGAAGGAAGCCGATAACTTCACCCAGAACTACTACTGGTATAACTTCCAGGCCAAGCTGACGGCCCAGCCCCTGAGCTTCATGCGCGTGGGGGCGTCGTTCGTCAACAATTTCAGCAAGTACAAGGGCAACCTTCCCTCCCGGGACGGTTCGGGAAGTTCCACTGATATCTATGACCAGTACGGCTTCAGCTATCCCAACTACTCGTTCTCGGGTTTCGCCGACCTGACCTTCGGCAACAACTTCATGATCAACGTCCGCGGCGGCCGGTTCTTCTACAACACCACCGACCAACTGGTCAACTCAGACTCGCCGCGCTTGTATCTCCGCGGTTACGGCACCGCGGCTTTCCCCGAGATCCCGGCCGAATTGCAGAGACCGAGGTACTGGCAGAATCACGGCCGGATATATGAAACTAAAAAGCTCATCCGGTACAAGAATCACGCCGAGGCGGATTTCACGTTTTACGTCAACCTCGCCGGCGAGCACGCCTGGAAGGCCGGTATCGGCTATGTCAAACAGGGAGAGGATGTCGACAACTCGGTCAACATGCAGTATCCCGACACCTACTTCTACTGGGACCAGGACTGCATCAGAATCGGGAACAACTACGGCCGCGGCACGTACGGTTATGTCGAAGTCCGCGGCAACGCGGACACCGGGCCTCTCGGCGAGTTCTACAATGCTTATAACGAGCGCTGGGCCCTCTACCTGCAGGACAGCTGGACGATCGCCGACCGGCTCACCCTGAACCTCGGCATCCGGGCCGAGACCGAATATCTGCCTCCCTTTACGGACAAGGAACACCTTGATCCCGCGTATATGAACTGGAGGCCGATGGACTTCGGGTGGGGCGACAAGTTGTCTCCGCGGGTCGGATTCGTCTATGACATCTTCGGCGACGCCAGCCTGAAAGTGTTCGGAAGCTTCGGCCGCTACTACGATGTCATCAAGACCTACCAGGCCGTCCACTCTTACGGCGGGTTCAAGTGGAAGAGCGCCTACTACGCGCTCAACGACTACCATTGGGATCAATGGGGCGCCATGCCCCCGGCCGGCAACACGCTGCTTGAGGTCCTCGATTGGCGCCATCCTTCCTACGACAGCACCGACCCCGACCTCAAACCCATCAGCCAGGACGAGCTCTCCGGCGGCCTGGAAAAGATGCTGATGGAGAACGTTTCCTTCACCGGCCGATTCGTCTACAAGCACCTGCGCTACATGATCGAGGACGTGGGTGTGCTCGTTCCCGGCGTCGGAGAGGTTTATTACGAGGCCAATCCCGGCTACGGCTACACGCTCCACCAGGGGAACGGCACCGGCAAGTTCGACCCCATGTATCCGGAGACGCCCAAGGCCAAGCGCGAATACTACGCCGTCAACCTGAGCGTCGACAAGAGACTCTCCGACAATTGGCTGGCCGGTTTCTCCTACACCTGGAGCCGGTTGACCGGCAACACCTCCGGCCTGGGGGCCGCCGATGAGTACGGACGGGTCAGCCCCTACGTCGAGAGAATGTTCGACAACTGGGCCATGGCGGTGACCAAGGACCTCGACTACATCGACGGTCCGCTGCCCACCGACCGCACCCACTTCTTCAAGTTCTACGGCGCCTACACCTTCCCCTTCCGGCTGACAATCGGCACGGTCATCAATGCCATGAGCGGAACGCCCTTCACCGAGAACTGGTCCTTGTGGAATGCCTACTGGTATCCCTTCAACCGCGGCTATCAGAGAAACGGGACCTCGGGCGACGATCTCTACCAGGAGAGGATGCCGTTCTTCTGGTTTGCCAACGCCTATGCCGAGTACAACCTGAGACTCGCCGGCAAGTACACGCTCCAGTTCAACCTCAACGTGGACAACCTCTTCGACCTCAAGATCTCCCAAAGGTATTACCCGTATCGGTGCTATGAGCAGCTCGACGTCAGCGAGGAAGAAGTTCTTGCCGGCAACTGGGATCTGGAAGATCCTGGACGGAACTTCGTCCCGGACCCCCGGTACAAGATGAAAGACACGTTCCAGGGCGCAATTTCCGCGCGCATCGGCGTCAAGTTCATCTTCTAGTTCTCTCTCAGCAGAAGCAGACGCTCAAACCCGCCTCCCCTTCGGGGGAGGCGGGTTTTTTTTCTCCCAAAAAGTGATTCCTCTCCTTTACAGGAATCCTTCCTCCCTGGGAGACTGTGTCATGACTGCGAGTCGTCATTGCGAGCGACCGCAGGGAGCGCGGCAATCTCCTTTCTTTTCAACGCATTATGAGATTGCTGCAGTCGCTTCGCTCCTTCGCAATGACATTGCGACACAGTCTCTGATGGGGGAGGGTTAGGGAGAGGGTGAAATAAATTGTATCCCGACCGAGATGACTTCGCGCGAGCCCTGAGAAAAAGATCGACCGAAGCGGAAAATTTATTGTGGAAGAAATTGCGGGCTAAGAGGTTGAACGGATTGAAATTCCGAAGACAGGAGCCAATCGGCGGATACATTGTGGACTTTGTTTGCTTTGAAAGAAAGGTTATCATAGAGCTTGACGGAGGACAGCTTCATCCCCTCCCATCAAGGGAGGGGAGTTAAAGGATGCTTTGATCGTGTAAAGTGAAGGATTGAGATGGGCAAGAAAAGACGGAAGAAGAGAAAGCAACAGTT
>JAFGRZ010000207.1 GCA_016934895.1 Candidatus Aminicenantota bacterium | reverse complement strand
TTGACCTGCATGAACAGGTTGGTGTTGATCCGCACCTCTTTTTCTTCCCGCAGCTTGTTGATATAGGCCTGGAGGAATTTATTCTTTTTGGCCTCGAGATAGTTCGTCAGCTCGGCAGACTTGTTCTTCTCGAATTCCTCCCGGTCGACCGCTTTCCGTTCCAAGACCCGGACGAGGGCGTACCCGGAGGCAAACTCGATGGGCTCACTGATCTCGTTGAGAGGAAGCGAAAACGAGAGGCGGTCGATCTCCGGGCTTTCTCCAATGATCCCCAGGTATTGCTCTCTCTTGTGCTCATTCACCAGCTTGTACTCAAGCCCCTGCCCGGAGGCCATCTCTTCCCAGTTCCGGCCGTCGAGCCGGGTGCGGGCCTCCTGGATCTTCTGAAGCGTGATCTCTTTCTGTTTTTTGCCTCTCAAGTCCTTCTCGACTTCCTCTCTCACCTCGTCGAGGGTGGCCGGTCTCGGCTCTTCAATCGTCTCCAGTTGAACGATTCCCGTTCCCGTGAAGGTATAAACAGGGGAAGAGATCTCTCCTTTCTTCAGTTCGAAAAGCGCCTGGGCGATCGATCCCGCCGGGTCGATGCTCTCCAACGCCTGTCCCTGTTTCAACAGCCCGGAATTCTTGATTTTCAGCCCCATCTTCTGGGCGGCGACATCCAGGCTTTTCTCCCGGCGGGCGCTCTTTTCCAGCCGGCCGATTCTCTGAGTCGCAAGATCCCGGGTCTTCTGGTCTTCGATGATGCCCTTGATACGGCTCGAGACTTGATCCAGAGCCTGAATCCTTTCCGGCTCCTTTTCGATGACCTTGAGGATGGCCAGACCGTTGGCTGTTTCGATGATCCCGCTGAGCTCGCCGGCGGACAGGCTCCCGATCGCCTCCCTTTCCTGGGCCGGCAGGCGGCGCCATTCGGTGGTTCCCCAATCGCCTCCGTCTTTGGCTTTTTCGTCCTGGGACGATGCTTGAGCGATTTGAGCAAAGTCGGCGCCCGCCTTCAAACGGTCAAGCAAAACCTCGGCTTCTTTTTGAGACGCGGTTGTCTCTTTGTCCGCGCCCGAGAGGAAGATCCGTCCGACCCTGATCTTCTCGGGTTCTTTGAACTGGTCGAGGTTATCCTGGTAATACTTTTCGATCTCCTCTTCGGTCACTTCGATGTCCGGCTTGAGCGCCTCGGTTTCCAGAAAAACATAGGATCCCTGCCGCCTTTCGGGGAGGGAATAGAGCTCCTTGTTCTGTTCGAAAGAGGCCTGGATCTCGGCTTCCTCAAGTTTCTTCTCGTAGGGAACCTTGTTCTCCTCCAACACAACGTATTCGATCTGGGCCGTTTCATTTTGCTTGCGGTAGTTTTCCCAGAGCTCCTCGGGGGTGGCCGTGATCCCGGCCGTGAGGACCTGAATCACTTTGTTCAGGATGATCTCCTCCTTGAGGCTGCTCTCGAACTCCCCGATGGACATCCGGTTGTAATCCAGGATGCGCCGGTATTCATCGTAGCCGATGAACTTTCCGTCCCGCTGGAAGAGCGAAACGATGCGCTCCCTGATCTCCTGGTCGGAAGCGGCGATCCCCATCTCCCGCGCCTTCCGGGAGAGCAGTTTCTGTTGAACCATCTGTTCCAGGACCTGCTGAGGGATGTTGAGCTGCTGGATGAAATTCTTGTTCAAAGCCTGGAATTCCTTCTGCAGGGCTTCCAGCCTGTTGCGCAGGCTCTGATAGTACGCTTCGGTGGAGATCCGGTCTTTCCCCAGGGAGGCGATGGTGTCCTCCAGGGATTTTTCACCCAGACGTCCGGCTCCGCCCCAGATAGCGAAAATGGAGATGATAAAAGTGGCGATGACAATCCACAGGGTGGGAGCCAGGGCCTTGACGTTCTTTCTCATCGTCTTTAGCATGATTGAACCTCGAATATACGATCGGAGTTTTGTCGGTCAGCGATCTCAGGGCTCTTTCAGCAGACTCCGGGCGATCACCAGCCGCTGGATCTCCGAAGTCCCCTCGTAGATGGACAGGACCCTCGCATCTCGGTAAATCCGCTCGATCGGGTATTCCCGGGAGTAACCGTAGCCGCCGTGGATCTGCAAGGCCAGGTAAGCGATCTTGTTGGCCGCCTCGGAGGTGAAGAGCTTGGCCATGGCCGCTTCCTTGGTGAAGGGTCGTCCCCGGTCATAGAGAGCGGCGGCGCTGTAGGTGAGGAGGCGGCCGGCCTCGACCCAGGTGGCGATATCGGCCATCATGAATTGAAGCGCTTGGAACTCGGCGATCTTCTTGCCGAAGGCCTCGCGCTGTCGAGCGTAGCCCACAGCCAGGTCGAGAGCGCGCTGGGACAGGCCGAGGGCTTGCGCCGCCACGCCGATGCGGCTGCCGTCAAGTCCGGAGAGGGCGATCGCGGCGCCCCGGCCCTCTTCCCCGAGCCGGTTTTCGGCCGGGACACGGCAGTCTTCGAGAGAGAGCATGGCGGTAGGGGAAGAGTGGAGCCCCATTTTCTCCTCGATTTTGGTGACTTTAAGACCGGGAGAATCCTTATCCACGATAAAAGCGCTCAGCTTTTCCTCCCCGTCCGCGCGCCGGGTCTTGGCGATGATAATCAGCGCATCGGCGTCGTTTCCGGCAGTGACCCAGGCCTTGGTCCCGTTGAGGATATATTCCCCTCCCGACTTCACCGCTCGGCTCTTGATGCCGGTAGCGTCCGATCCGGCCTCCGGCTCGGTCAGCGAAAAGGCGCCGATGATCTCCCCCCGGGCGGCCGCAGGAAGGTATTTCTCCTTTTGCCGGTCCGATCCGAACTTCAGGATCGAGTTGCAAAAAAGGGAAGCGTGGACGCTGACGATGACGCAGACGGTCGCTGAGACCTTGGCCAGTTCTTCCAGGGCCAGGATGAAGGAGAGATAATCGGTCCGGTTTCCGCCGAGCTCCGGCGGGACGGTCATCCCCAAGACTCCGATTTCGCTCAGTTGGCGGATGATGTCCCGGGGAAATTGGTGTTGCTCTTCGTAGGCGCCGATCTTGGGCGCGATTTCTTTTTGAGAGAAATCGCGGACAAGTTCTCGAAGCATGAGTTGGTCCTCGTTCAGTTCGAAGTTCATCGCTTTCTCCTCGGCCGCCGGCCGTCACTTTGAAAAAGAGGGAGCAGCCGATCATAGGCGCATTCCAGGTCCTCGGTCAGGATCCGGGTGCCACTGATCAGCGGCATGAAATTGGAATCGCCGTGCCAGCGCGGGATGACATGGAAATGGTAATGGTGGACGACACCGGCCCCGGCGCTCTGGCCGAGATTGATGCCGGCGTTGAAGCCGTGGGGATGATACGCCCTTTTCAGGGTTTTCAGGCTGAGCTGGAGAAGTCCGATCAGCTCGGCGTTCGCTTCTCGCGATGCCCGCTCAAAGGCCGCGGTATGCCGGAAGGGCGCGATCATGAGGTGGCCGGGAGTATAAGGAAATTTGTTGAGGATGACGAAATTGTGTTTTCCGCGGTGAAGAATGTGGGCCGCGCGGTCGTCCCCGAGCTTGAGGGCGCGGCAGAAGATGCACCCCTTCAGGCGGCAGACCGACCTCACGTAATCGCTTCTCCAGGGGGCCGTGATGTATTCCATCAGGAGTTGAGCATTTCCTTGAGCAGCTTGCTGGGCTTGAAATAAAGGACTTTCTTGGGGGGGACTTTGACCGGCTCTCCGGTCCGAGGGTTCCGTCCGGCGCGCGAGGTCCGCTTGCGGAAACGGAAGCTGCCGAATCCCCGGATCTCAATCTCTTCCCCCCGCAGGATGGCCTCTTTGATCGATTGAAAAAAAAGATTGACGCCCTCCTCGGCCTCCTGCTTGGGAATGTCCATCGACCTGGCGATCTTGTTGATCAAGTCCGCCTTTATCATTTTTTTCCCTCCTTTGGTTTGGCCACTTTTTTCGGCGCGCTGAAATGCTTGAGCTGGTCTCGCATGATGTCGCCCAGGGTGTGTCGTTGGTCCTGGGTGCTCAAAAATTTCTGATATTCAAGTTTCTGCATCTCCATCTGAGCGAGACGGAAGCTGAGGGATATCCTTTTTTCCCGGGGATTCATCTTGATGATCTTGGCGATCCTTTCTTCCCCGACCGAGAAGGCCTCGGCGGCGTTCTCGATTTTCCTTTCGTCGAGTTCGGACAGAAAAACCACCCCCTCGATGCCCGGGGTGATCTCGACGAAGACGCCGAAATCGGCGATCCGGACAATCCGGACCTTGACCAAGTCGCCGATCTTCTGGCGATTGAAAAAGTCCTCCCAAATGTCGCCCTCGAGCTGTTTGATTCCCAGAGAAACCTTCTGCTTCTCGACGTCGATATTGAGGATCACGGCCTCCGTTTCCTGGCCGACTTCGAGTTTGTCCTTGGCGTGTTTGATCTTTTCCCAGGAGATGTCGGATATGTGAATGAGGCCCTCCACTCCCGGCTCCACTTCCATGAAGGCCCCGAAATCGGTAATGCTCGTGATCTTCCCCTTCACCCTCGCTCCGGGGCTGTATTTCTGGCGCAGGAGTTCGAGGGGATGCGGCATGGTCTGCTTGAGGCCGAGGGAAACGCGTTTCGTCTCGGGGTTGACATCGAGCACGGAGACATGGACTTCCTCCCCGATAGAGAGGATTTTTTTGGGGTGAACCGATTTTCGGGACCAGGACAGGTCCGAGATGTGGACAAGGCCCTCGATGCCTTTCTCGAGCTCGACAAAGGCCCCGAAATCGGTCAGGCTGACCACCTTGCCCTTGACCTTTTGGCCGACGGAGTACTTGTCCAGCACGTTCTTCCAGGGATCCTCGGTGAGCTGTTTATATCCGAGGGAGATGCGTTCATCCTTTTCGTTGAAATCGAGGAGGACGACTTCAACCTCCTGGCCGGTCTCGAAGAGCTCGGAGGGATGACCGATCTTGCCCCATGACATTTCGGAGATATGGAGAAGGCCCTCCACTCCTCCCAGGTCGATGAAGGCGCCGAAGCTGGTCAGCGACCGGACATGTCCTTTGATTTTTTCGCCTTTGACCAGGCGGCTGAAAACCCTTCGTTTTTTCTTTTCCCGCTCATCCTGGAGAAAGAGCTTCCGGGAAAGGACCGCGTTCTCTGTTTTGCGCTCGAACTTGATTACCTTGAACTTGAAGTCCTGGCCGAGGAGGCTCGCCGGGTTCTTCACCGGCCGGATATCGGCGTGAGAATCCGGCAGGAAGGCGTCGAGTCCGGCGTCGACGGTGTAGCCGTTCTTGATCCTTTGGATGATTTTTCCGGTGATATAGCTGTGGGCGTGAAAGGCCTTCTCGACCTCGCCGATCGCCCGTTGACGGTCCGCCTTCTTCTTGGAAAGGAGAAGATACCCCTCCTTGGCGTCCGTTCTCTCCAGGATGGCCTCGATCTCATCTCCGGGCCGCAGCTTCTTGAGGTCGGCTTCGACGAAATCCTCGACCGGAATGACGCCTTCGGACTTGAAACCGATATCGACCAGCACTCCGGTCGGGGTGATCTTGATCAGCTTGCCCTTGATGACCTGGCCGGGCGTGATTTCCTTGGCGCTGAACTGGTACTTGTCAAGCAGATGTTCATAGTCTTCGGAGGAGAGCTTCTCCTCCCGGTTCGCTTGTTTTTTTAGCTCTGCCATTGGTTGATGTTCTCCCTCTCGGAAAGATCTTCGCCACATGCTCGGATTCTGGCCGCCGCCTCCTCAATGGACTCCGCCGGAGTGGACGCGCCACCGGAGATCCCGATTCTCTTCGCCCCCTTGAGCAGGCGGGGTTTGATCTGATCGGCGCTCTCGATGAAATGGGTGTTGGCAAGCACGCGTTTAGCCGCTTGGAAAAGCCGGGACGTGTTCGAACTGTTTTTGCCGCCGACGATGAACATAATATCAACCCGGGAGGCCAGTTCGGACGTCGCCTTTTGACGGGTCTGGGTGGATCGGCAGATCGTGTTGAACACGGAAAGTTCTTTGGTCTTCTCGAGAAGGGCGGCCACGACCCGGCCGAAAAGATTGAGATCCTGGGTCGACTGCGCCAGAACGGCCCTTTTGTCCCTGACCGGCAGCCGACGGGCCCGGTCTTCGTTTTCGATGATTTGGGCGCGGCGGCGGCTGCAGCCGATCAAGCCCTTGATCTCTGGATGCTCCCGATGACCGACGATAATGATTTCCTCGCCGCGTTTGGCCAGGCCGGCCACGAGTTTCTGGATCTCTTTGACGATCGGACAGGTGGCGTCGACAATCTCGACCCCCCGTTCCTTCAGGGCCCTGTAAACTTCCGGAGCGACACCGTGCGAGCGGATAATGACGGTTTCCCCGGCGACCGCATCGGCGCTTTCCACGGCCTGGATTCCGATTTTTTGCAGATCCAAGATGACCTTCGGATTATGGATGATCTCGCCGAGCGTCAAGACCCGGCCGGTCTTGCGGCGCCGGGTGCTCCGGGCGATCTGCAGGGCCCGTTTGACGCCGTAACAGAGTCCCGTATTGCGAGCGATGATGATTTCCATTTCTCAGGAGAAAAAGCAATGCCATATACTATCGGATGGCCCTCTGTTTGTCAACCCTAAGTATAGGAAATATCTGGACTTAGGTACCCTTTAAAGGAGGATGAAGGAATACGCCCAGGCCCTTTTGTTGCACGTCGGCCGAAGGCGGCATCCCTTCCATGGCGATCGCTTTGTCCGGCTCCAGTTCGGCCAAACTCTTGAGCAGGGCACTGATTGCGGCCAGATGCCGGGCCACCCTTTGGGAGAGAGGGATTCCTTCCTCGCCGAAGGGGACAAACAGCCATCCCAGGCGTGCCGCTCGCGCGTAAAATTTATCCCGGCCTTCGACGACGAGCGACGAGGACGGCCGCCCTTTGAGTCGTCCGTGGGACGCGTTGGGCGTTTCGAGAAGGAGGACTTTGATGCCGGCTTCATCACCCCATTCGCGATGGCTCAGTCCGCGGAGGCCGACGGGCGAGGCCTCCAGCCGGATCTCGATCCCGGCCGCCTGGAGTTCCATGACGGCCAGAGCCGCCAGCTCGGCGCTGTTCTCGTGGAAGACGATGGCATTGATGACCGGGTATTCTGGAGCCGACTCATGGAAGTCGATGGCGATGTCTATCTTTTCCTTTCGGATCAGCTCCATGATGCCGAAGGCGATCTTCTCGGTGAGATGACCTTTGGCCCGTCCGGGGTAGCACCGGTTGAGGTTCCGGGCTTCATTGCCCGAAAGCTTCTGTCCGGGCGGATTCATGTAGACAGCCGGGTCGGGCCATTGATCGACCGGGTTGGTCAGGCGGGAGCCCAGCCGGAACCGCCTCGGGCCGGCCGGCGTAGAAATGGAGAACCGTTGGGGATTTCCTTCCTGCGGATCGCTGTGGGTGAATCCGCTGGCGTTGGCCCGGGGAATGATGAAAATATCGCCGCGGACGGCCCGGATGGTCTCGATGAGAAGGACCGTTGTGACCAGGCCGGCGGGCTCGTTGGGATGCGTTCCGCCCACGGCCAGGAGATTCCCGCCTTTCTCCTTTCCGCGGAAAACGTAGACGTCCGTGTCTCCCGCTGAATCCTGAAGCGCCGGGAGATAATCGCCCAGTTTCTTGATCTCGCTCAGGCCGGGTCTCGGGAAGATCGGCTCAGGCCGATGCATGTCGAGAAAGCTCTTCCCGGAGAAGACGCAAAGAAGTCCGGCCAGGAAGAGAAAGAGCGCGGCCGAGCCGGGAGTGCCTTTGATCTCTTTCATCGCTCACTTGATGTGAAAAAGCCGGAGAAGGAGGAGGGCCAGGACGAGGGCGGCCCCGGCCTGGTCCCATATTTTTTTCTGGCGCACGATATACCAGAGAAAATGGAGACTCAAATAAAGGACGATGATGTCATAGAGAAGCCGCACGATGTTCATTAGACAACCTTATCCAGAAACGGGGCCAGAAGCAACATTCCGATCCCGGCGGCCAGCTGCAGGAGCGCCGGGACAAGACAGTAACGCAGGATCTTGAAAAAGTTGGGCTCGCCGACGACCTGGGCGGCGAACCGGGCCGAAATGGCGGCGGGAGGGACGAGGTCACCGAGGCTGGTGATGGCGGACAGGGACGACGACGTCAACAACGCGTTCTTGCTGATCAAGGCGAGAATGAACGGGATCCCGAGGATGGACGCGGAACCGAAGGTCGAAACCCCCCCGAAGGCCGGAAGGCTCAGGGAAATCCCGAGATAGAGAAGGAACGAGGGGAGGGAAAGGACGGAGATGACGGTCCAGCCGCGGGCTCCCGTCATGGTCATGACCTGGATGAACATGCCGACGCCGGCCAGAATGGCCAGGATGGGCAGGGATTCATCGATCGCTTTTTGCGTGACTTTAAGGACGTTGACCGGCCGTCCGCAGGCCAGTCCGACGAGAGCGGCGAAGAGGAAAACTCCGGGGATGCCGACATCCGGAACCGCGCCCGCCGTCGCTCCGGGCGCGACCATCAAAAAAACCAGAACGAGAAAAGGAACGGCCAGCCGGAAGCGGTATTTCGGGCCCAGCGAAGGCGGCAGGATGGAGAGCAGGTCGCTTCGGTTGATGATCTTCAAATCCTTATAGCCGATGACCAGGGGGATGACGACGGCCAGCGGGACGACGAGCATGAGCAGCGGCCGGGTGAGGCCGACATAGGGCATATCCACACCGGCTCCCATAATCATGATCAGAATGTTGACCGGGGGGGCGATCATCCCGAGGATTCCTCCCATGGCGACCAGAGCGCCCGTCTTGAGCCGGGACAACCCGAGCTTCATCATCACCGGCGCGACCAGCGGGCCCGAGCTGAGGATGGCGGCGGTCGAAGATCCGGTCAGCATTCCCGGGAATATCAGAATGACCATGGCGGCGAGAAGGAGCAAGATCTTGCTGCGATAGAAAGTCCTCAGCATAAGCGACGTCATGGTGTCTAGGATGCCGGCGTCCTGCAAGACCTTGATGAAGATGGTCGCCGTCAGGATAATCAGGATGGTATCGAAGTAGCCGAATGCGCCTTCGACCAGATGGCGGGGGCTGGGTCCGTCGCCTGCAAAAAGAGCGCCGGCCAGAGCGGATAGGGCGAGGGCGATGCCGATCGGAAATTTGGCGGCCATGGCCAGAAGAACAAAAACGGCCACCATGAAGAGGAAGACGAGCCACTCCGGCATGATGCGGCTTTAGCGGAAAGCTTGCTGTAACGGCGTCTGGGCGTCGGCCGGCTTGTCGACTTCGACCAGGGAGACATCATGTTGTCGGCAGAGACGGGTGAAGAACCCGTCGCTGTTCCCCGATTTGACAACGATGAGCTTTCGAGCCAGAGGAAGGATCTCCGAGATCAGTTCGTCGCTCTGCTGGCCTCGGCGCGCTTCTCCCCCCAGATGCAAGCAGAGGATGTGTATCTGCTTCATCTGGGCGGCGGTGCTGAGGCCAAGAACTCTGGCTTTTTCCTTGTCCAGGTCCAGTCCCGCGGAGCCGAGGCCCTTGAGACTGGTCCCCAGGACAAATACGAGCGTCTTCACGTTCGCGAGGTCTTCGGGCGCCGCCAGTTTGGCAAGGGAATAATCAAGTCCGGCCCGTTTGGCCAGGACGGCGGCGATCTGCACCTCGGCGTTCTGCCCAACCGAGGTGATGAGCAACGGCTGCTCGAAGACCGCGGCCGTCTCCTGAGCCGGGACCGGGATCATCAGGGCTCCGATTAAGATTCCGGACACAATCAAACTCATTGAAATCCCATTTTTCATCCTTGTCTTCCTTTTTTCCTTCCAACGCTCGCTTCGCTCTCTGCCCCCCTTCTCGGACTCCGTCCTCCGAACAAGGGGGCCATCCCCCTTGGATCCCCCGCTGATTTTCTTCGCCAATCAGCAAAACGGGCTCGGTCCATTATCTTCTTTTCCCCTAGGCTCGGGGTGTATGCTGAGAAGTCCGTATGAGCGACGAGCGGGCAGGGTTCCG